>PWJP01000162.1 GCA_003559985.1 Saprospirales bacterium | reverse complement strand
TCCCTGAAAAGCATGAAAGCGACCAGACCCAGGACTGAAAACACAATCATAATACCGGCGTAGAAAGTACTGGTTAGGCTTTCATATTGCACTATATTCAACAGTCTATTCGGATCCCAAAGTCCCAAAATGTTACTTCTGGGTAATTGGGTGTTGTAAAAGGACCTGACCAGAATTTTTTTTTGTTGCTGAGGTTCTAATGATAAGGAGATGAAGTTTCCGAAATGGGGATAGGTCTTTTGTCTGGGTGGCAATGCCATACCGGAAACGGATTCCCCGGTTACCTTTCCCTCCGTAATTTCATAAATGATCAATGAGTCAGCACAAAAGCAGGCTTCCAGAAGAAAATCCATTCTCCTATCCGTTTTATTCTTTAGCACGCCAAAATGCCAAATGTGGACCGGATATTCGTATTCACTCAGATCTGGATGCGCGCCCTCATAAAACTGCTCAAAATCGCTTTCAATAAAATCATCAGGGGTAAAAGAAGCCGTCGGATCTGAAATGGTCAACAGGCTATTTTTCAAAGACATGAAATTCCTAAACTGATCGTCGATATAAACCACATCCTCCTGACTGACAACCACACCCCAGGGTACAATTGTCAACCAAAGGCTCAGTGCGAAGAGTTTATACAACCTGTCAACCATAATTGACCTATGTACTTTTTACAGGGATTTTATTATCAACCCCATCCACAAAAGTACACAAATGGTTAGAAACTCAATAAAAGGAGTTGCAACCAAGCAGGAAATCCAGCAAAATTCAGTGTCCAAATATAGGTTCACCCCCGGAGAATTAGCAAAGAGAGGTGCCGATGGTAACAATAGTGACTTGCGGTAGTAGTAAGCAGGGAAAAACATCCGGGACCTCCACTTTTTGCAGGCCCCGGATGAAGTACATACCAATTATAAATAATTAACCCGTCTTTTTTTAAGGTTGAGAAAACTCAGCCCTTTCATTAGACCAGATTAAAATCGCCACAAACAGTTGCCTATTTAATCAATAACTTTCCAGAGGTATAATTGGCACTGTTTCGATCTTTCAGTTGATAGTAAATCACACCCGCACCGGGCATATTGTTGGGTTCCCAACTAAAGGAATTTTCTGCCTGTATATCCGGGGATCCTGAGAAAAGGATTCTCCCCGAATTGTCGAATACTGTCAATACCGGATCACTCATGGGTTCATCTATTTCAAAAACCACCCTGTCAGAGTGACCTACCGGGTTGGGGAATGCGGTAGCCTCGATTTTGTTGGTTGCTATATCCTCCGTGTTGCTCACTACGAGACCGGATTTAAAGGTGGCAGAATGAGCTTCTTCCCATTCGAAATTCATAGTTATTTCTAAAAGTGGCGTACTAAATCCTGCGGCATAAAAATTATAACGATAGATAAAACTCTCCTGCCCCTGACTTAGATTAAAAGCCGACAAGAGCTGTGGGGGCGCAGGTTCACCCTCCAGGAATGTTGAATCGATAATATCCATCCTGTCTCTTACGAGTAAGACTTCAAAACTCACCTCTGTATCGTCCTTTCCCGGGAGAATTAGCTCTCCCCAGCCTACAACAGATCCCTCTCTGGTAAATGACTGCTGATTGGTTACTTCCGCATTATCAAGGAAAAAGGCACCAGCGGTAACGAATGCATCGGTAATAAAGCTATTCTCAGAGCTCCAATCATCACCGTAAGTCGCCGGGAATTTGATGGCGTAATCCGGTTCCTCAAAAACAGAGTAACTGCCGGGAAAAATTATACTATCCTCGGGATTTCCTGTAAGAGGTCCCAGTGATTCTCTTTGTGACAACAAATAGCTACCCGCCCGGAACAAACCAGATTCATTTACTCCATAATAATATTCACTCTGCAGAGAAATGGGACCCAATGCGGGGGATCCTACAAAAAATCGCGTGGCAAAATCAAAGTTTTCATCCGTGGCCTCATGATAAAACGTGGAATCAATAACAGTGGAAAAGAGTTCTGAGTAATCATAAACCATGTCTTCACCGTGTTCAGGCACTGGTATTGGAGGATCTGAAAAAACCAATACCCTCGCATCCACATAGTTAGGTTCCATAGTAAAATCACTTTCGTCCAATGTGATTTGGGTCAAACCAACAATTGGTATCAAGGTCAACATCATAACAGTTAGTAAAAATCTTTGCATGTCTGTGTAATTTTTTTCGTTAGTAAAAATCGTTCAGCGCAAATATCAGATGCACTCCCATTTATGGATATAACTATTTCTGCAAAAAGTATAAAAAATCATTCATTCATTGGCATTCAAGGCATTATGCCTGGTGCATAAGGATAAAACCACATAGATGTCAGATAAAAGCGAGAAACTTTTTACAAAAAAAACCAGAGGATAAGGGGTAGATTTACTCACTAAGGTCGATTGAAGGATGTATCAGGCAAGTACAACTCCAAATGAAGATTTCCTAATGAGCTGGGCCATGCAGCTCAAATTAATGGCTACCATCAAAAAAGCCGGAGCTGTTTCCAACTCCGGCCCAAAAAAACTGTCCAATAACAAAATAAAATTACTCTACTCTTATCATCTTCCTGGTGCCACTCCACTCGTCAGAAAGAAGGCGATAGTATAGCACACCGGTTGGGAATTCACTTGCATCCAATACTTTTTGATTGATGCCTCTCACTGCATTAATGTCGTAGGACCTCAACAGGCGACCATTGCCATCCATGATTTCCAGGACCACTTCTCCTTCCATCGGCACCTCAAATCGAATCAGTGTTTGGTCGCTGAACGGATTGGGTTCGTTTTGGAACAAGGTCCAGGCACCCGATGATATGCTCTCAGTTACAGTCAGGTCAATTCGGAATACATCCAAATTCTCGTCATAGATTTCACTAAACCAGAGGGAGCCTCGATCATTGAGTACTGCCAAATCTTCAGCTTCGACATTGGGATCATTAACGCTAAGTGCCAGACGGAAGAATTCATCTTCCGGAGTCAGGTCCTGACCTTTTCCATTCCACCAATTCACTCTGATTAGTCCATTTTCAGAATCAATCGAGTAATTGTAGTCAGATTTATTGGTCAGCGATGAGGTGGACAAGTTCATTTCCACATTTTCGACAATTCGCGGATCCACTTCAAACTCCATTTGATATCCCGTCAGGGTTTGGGAAATTGCAGGTCCAAGTACCCATTCGTAGGTATGGTCGTCAATTTTCACCCACTTGTTGTGGACAGGTATTTCCCCATAAACCATTCTGGTACCACTTTCTCCGGCATCACCGCTTACATCACCGGTTTTCACAGCCACAAAGTCCACATCCATCAAATCCCCATTGATATTACTTAGCGTAATGGTCAAAGGCCAATTTTCATTGAGCGGATTTTCCGGATCATTAAAATCGTAATCGGCATCCACGAAATTCCAGGATGTGTTGCCTTGAATTGAGGTGGTGCCTTGCACGATCAGATCGGAAAGTAAAACAAGGTCGAAGGTTGAAATAAAGCCATCCGCATTCGCATCGGCCGCAATGTGCAAGTACGGAGAATCGAAGATATCTATCAGTAGAACGTGTCGTTGAATCATTGTCAAATCCAGGGTACTCACTCCATCAAGCCAGTCATCGTCTTTTTCAGGAGTCACAATCACACTGCTACCCTCGATCACCTCCAGGGTATAATTGCCCTCGCTGTCGGTTCCTGTACTATCACTGTCACCGCCGCTCATCACCACGGAGACATTTTCGATGTCGATTCCAAATATAGTGGAGATGTTACCCGATATTTCAAATAAATCCAGGTCATCCGGCACTACTACCACAATTGTTGTACATTCCGCTTCATTACCGGATACATCGACGGCTGTAAAGATGACCTCAGTGGTTCCCACAGGATAGGTTCCACTGGCATCTGCACCGCCATTGAAATCATTATCTATAGATGCCACTGAACAGTTGTCATCAGCAGTGGCTTCGGAAAGTGAAACAAAACCTTCGCCTGAAGCGACCGGCACTTCCACCGTCACATCATCCGGACAAGTAATAGCAGGAGCTTCATTGTCTTCCACTATAACCGTTTGCTGGCAGGTGGCTTCATTGCTATTTACATCGGTGGCCATGTGAGTTACCGTGGTTTCTCCAACAGAGAAAGTCGCAGGTGCATCATTACTCACCTCATCAATTCCACAATTGTCTGTGGCGGATGCAGCATCAGGATTGTAAGTAGCAAAGCATTCGCCCGCATCCGTATCAATGGTCACATCCGACGGACAGGTAATATCGGGAGCTTCATTGTCTTCCACTGTTACGGTTTGCTCACAAGTGGCCGTATTGCCATTTACATCGGTGGCCGTGTGAGTTACCGTGGTTTCTCCAACGAGGAAGGTCGATGGCGCATCGTTGCTCACTTCATCAATTCCACAATTGTCAGTGGCAGATGCAACAGCCGGACTGTAAGTGGCAAAACACTCACCCGCATCTGTATCAACCGCAACATCTGACGGACAGGTGATAGCCGGAGCTTCATTGTCTTCCACTGTTACGGTTTGCTCGC
>PWJP01000252.1 GCA_003559985.1 Saprospirales bacterium | reverse complement strand
GAGAAAAGCGAGCTTGAGAAGTTTTTTGGAAACACCGGAGCTTCGGAGATCAATACTAAAACATTATGAAAATCTTTGAAATGAGATCAGGACTAATATACTTCTGTGCAGTGATAGTTTTTCTTGCATTGTCATCCTGTCAAAAAGCCGGAGGCGATTTTCCCGGTAGGGAATATGTGCCCGATATGGGACACAGTATTTCATACCAGGCCAACTACTACAATTTCTATTCACTCAATACCTGGGGTACAGAAGGGGAGTATTACCAACTCGCCCTTCCAAGAACTCCGGTGGAGGGTACTTTACCCATCGGTATGGCAGGTCTTTCAACCGCTGTTGATCCTGCTGAAGCAGATGAAATGAGAGCTTCTTTGCAGGGCTTTGACCTCAGTGGGTCGGTTCCCTATTATTATGAAGATACAGAGGAAGGCAGACAAAGGGCAGCCGAGGAAATTATTGATAACCCTTTCCCCATTACGGAAAGAGGTCTTGCAATGGGTAAGGAAATGTATGAAATTTACTGCGGTATTTGTCACGGTAATGCCGGAGATGGTTTAGGCTACCTTGTAAGAGATGACGGAGGTGTCTATCCCGCTGCTCCGACCAGCTTTCTTCTGGATGAGTGGGTCTCTGCTTCCAATGGCCAATACTACCACGCGATCATGCACGGTAGAAATGTGATGGGAGCATACAACGATAAATTGTCCTATGAAGAGAGATGGCAGGTAATCCACTACATCAGGTCACTGCAGGCCGATGCAGCCGGACTGGCATACAGCGAAGATGAAAATACACTAAATGAAATTGACATACCCGCCGGATTGATTCAATGAAATAATGTTTTGACTGACGATCGGGGATTTAATTGATAAAGCTTAAAAAATAATAGATGCAAACCTTTTCATTTGCCGGTAGTGAACGCAAATTTTTTGGTGCCTGTATGGTCATCGGGGTCATAAGTCTCCTGGCCATTTATCTGACCGACGATCCGCTTCACAGTAGATTCTGGGGGAATATCCTTCAAAATGGGAGTTTCTTTTTGGGCATTGCTTTTATCAGCTTGTTTTTGTACGCTGCTAAGATCATTGCTTACTCGGGATGGCATGTACAGTTCAAAAGGATTTTGGAATCCTATTCGCTGTTCCTCGGCGTGGGCCTAATTTTTATGATCGTACTTGGATTGGGTACTTACTTTGGTTTTCACAGCCTGTACGAGTGGAATCAGCCCCATCTGGTTGAAGACGATCCCATTATTCAGGGAAAAAGTCCATTTTTGAACCCCGGCTGGTATCTGTTTGCCACCATTGTATTTGGTGGTTCATGGTTTTTTGTAGCCAGGCAATTAAGAGCACTGAGTCTCAAGGAGGATAGCGAGGGTGACATTAGTTTTAAGATACATAAGAAAATGAAGATATGGGCTGCCATTATGCTCCCATTGGGTGGTTTTACCAGTGCAGCAGCTATCTGGCTATGGTTGATGTCTTTGGATGCCCATTGGTATAGTACCTTGTATGGGTGGTACACGGGAGCAAGTTGGCTGGTTGCAGCAGTTGGATTTTTGATCCTCACCATTATTTATCTAAAGTCAAGGGGCTACTATCCCAAGGTTACCGAAGAGCATCTTCACGACCTCGGTAAGTACCTATTCGCCTTCAGTGTTTTTTGGGCTTATTTGTGGTTCTCGCAGTACATGCTTATCTGGTATGCCAATATCGGAGAGGCCACCATTTACTTCCACCACAGACATGAAAATTATCCGACCTTGTTTTACATAAATCTGGTGGTGAATTTTGTGCTGCCGTTCCTCATTTTACTGACTAATGACAGTAAAAGAAGGAAAGGTACGCTGATTTTTGTTAGTATAGCAGTAATAATCGGACACTGGATAGACTTTTTCCTGATGGTCAAGCCCGGCGTGCATTACACTACCAATAAAATACTGATGACAACCGGTATGGAAGAAGCAGCGGCTGAATTGACCAGATTTACAATGCCCGGATTACTGGATGTTGGTGTATTTATCGGCTTTATAGGCCTTTTCGGTTACTTTGTGTTCAACTCACTTACGAAGGCGGCACTGGTACCCTCGAAAGACCCCTATTTAGAAGAGAGTTTACATCACCATGTCGCTTAATTGATGATTGAGTAGTTGTAGATGATAATTTTATAAATATTTAAAGACCGATATAATGGTTACATTGCTTGTAGTTCTCTGTCTTATTTTGCTGGTCATTGTAGTGATCCAGATCGGAAGAGTCAGTGAGATGGCCGGTATGATCAGAGGCGAGGAAGATGTTCAATTGAATAGTAACTTTTGGAACTCCCGCCTTGGCCTCGTATTTATGGTTCTATTCCTTTTGGGTACAATAGGGTCTGCCATCTATTACAAAAATTACATGTTGGGTTACGGTCCGCATACTGCAGCCTCCATTCATGGAGTCTCCATGGATCAATTGTTCAACATGACCCTCTTCTTTACCGGAATTGTATTTGTGGTTACGCAAATTGTACTTTTCTGGTTTGCCTACAAGTACCGGGGAAGAGAAGGACAAAAGGCGCTCTATCTGTCTCATGACAATCGTCTTGAGTTGGTGTGGACTGCCATACCTGCAGTCGTTATGGCTATTTTGGTAGTTTTTGGGTTGAATACCTGGAATGAAATTATGCAGGAAGTAGATCCGGAAGGAGATCATATTGAGCTGGAAGTCACGGGTTACCAATTTGGTTGGATTGCCAGATACCCGGGTGAAGACGGGGTTTTTGGTGCAAAGGACTACACCAAGATCAGGGGTATCAATCCCCTGGGTCAGGTGTGGGAAGATCCTGCCAATCACGATGATTTCCATGCGTCGGAAATTGTACTTCCTGTTAACCGTCAGGTAAAAGTCAGGCTCGCTGCCCGGGATGTACTCCACAGTTTTTTCCTACCTCATTTCAGGGTAAAAATGGACTGTGTTCCCGGCACGCCCACTCATTTTGTTTTCACTCCCACGATGACAACCGAGGAATATCGAGAGAATCTCAGCCAGTATGCGGAGTATCAGGTCAAAGAAGACCCGGATGACCCCAATAGCAGGATGCTCTGGGAAACATTCAATTATGAACTTGCCTGCGCAGAGCTCTGTGGAACTGGTCATTCGAGCATGAGGATGATCGTGAGGGTAGTTGAGGAGTTTGAGTACAGACAGTGGAAAGAGAGTCAATCATCTTACTACCTGTCCACTATCAGAAATACTGAAAATGATCCTTTTAAGGGTCAGAGCATTGATATAGACCCTGTAGAGGGCGATGAAATTGGCGAAGCAGAAACAATGGAGGATGAGGACGACAGCGAGCCGGATCAATTGAGTGAGTTGTCAGAGGATGACGAAATTTCTGAAGCAGAATAAATTATTAACAAAAACTGTACTCGAGATCCATAATTTGTAAAGGACGGCATTTTTGTAACCGAGTAAACATTAGAAGAAAATGGCACAAAATCAAGTAGCTGTACAGGATGTAACCGATCAACTGATTGAGCGGTACGGATTTGATGATAAATTTCACGATCATCATCACGGTGATAAGTACCAGGCCAACTTTATCACCCACTACATCTTTAGTATGGATCACAAGATGATCGCAAAACAATTCCTAATAACCGGTATGTTTTGGGCCTTTGTTGGAGGACTCATGTCATTGGTTTTCCGTCTTCAATTGGGCTTCCCTGCGGAGAATATGGCCTGGTTAGAGCCATTTTTTGGCCAGTGGATTACCGTCAGTGAGGCCGGATTTGGCAGAATCTCACAAGAATTTTACTACGCCATGGTCACCATGCACGGGACCATACTGGTATTTTTTGTACTTACCGCAGGACTGAGTGGTACCTTTTCGAATCTGCTTATTCCATTGCAGATCGGTGCACGAGATATGGCATCGCCCTTTTTGAACATGTTGTCATATTGGTTTTTCTTTCTCGCCGGTGCTGTGTTGTTTTTCTCTCTGTTCTTGAGCACGGGGGCCTTCTCAGGGGGATGGGTGGCCTATCCTCCCTTAAGTGCACTCCCGCAGGCGTCTTCCGGTTCCGGTGCCGGGATGACACTTTGGTTGCTTAGTTTGACGCTCTTTGTGGTTTCGGTTTTGCTCGGCGGTATAAACTACGTAACAACCATACTGAATATGAGAACCAAAGGCCTCAGCATGTGGAGACTTCCACTTACAATCTGGGCATTTTTGGTAACTGCTATTATTGGTCTGCTGTCGTTCCCTGTATTGGTATCAGGATTCCTGTTGCTTTTCTTTGACAGGAGCGTGGGGACCTCTTTTTACTTGAGCGAAATTTACATCGGTGGTCAGGCACTTGACAATGTCGGAGGTAGTCCGATATTGTATCAGCACCTGTTCTGGTTCCTGGGTCACCCCGAGGTATATATTATTGTATTACCCGCTATGGGTATAGTTTCGGAGGTGTTGGCCATTCACAGTCGAAAACCTATTTTTGGATACAAGGCCATGGTGTTCTCCATTATGGCCATTGGATTTTTGTCCTTCCT
>PWJP01000220.1 GCA_003559985.1 Saprospirales bacterium | reverse complement strand
TGCTGAACTCGATATTTTTGGTAGTCGGGGTTTCGGCTTTGAGCTTGCTCTTTGGTGTATCTACAGCCTGGTTGGTTTCGACCAACACCTTTTACGGGCGGTCCTTTTTTGAATGGGCGCTGATTTTGCCGCTGGCTGTTCCCACTTATATTGTGGCCATTGCCTATGCCGGAATATTTGACTACACCGGTCCGCTCCAGCAGTTTAGCAGGAGTCTCGGTCTTGAGTTTGGCCCTAATTTTTTTGAAATAGTAAACCTGCAGGGCGTGATGGTGATCATGTCCTTTGTTTTGTATCCCTATGTTTATGTACTCTGCAGGGCCTGGTTTGCCAATCAATCCTCCAAGTTGTTGGAAAGTGGCCGGATATTGGGGAGTTCTCCCACCCGCACTTTCTTTACGCTCGCTCTTCCGGTTGCGAGACCCGCTCTGGTAGCAGGTACCAGTCTGGTAATGATGGAGGTGTTGAACGACTATGGTGCGGTAAAGTACTTCGGGGTGAATACACTGACCACGGGAATTTTCAGATCGTGGTTTTCTCTCGGTGACATATCTGCAGCCATTTACATGTGCGGAGTATTGATGTTGGTGGTTTTCCTCCTTTTGGGACTTGAAAAATGGCAGCGCGGGAAGGCCAAGTACGATTTTGACCGGTCGGGAAGCAAGCCCCTCACTCGCTACAATCCAACGACCACCAAAAAGGTCCTGGCTACCATCTGGTGCTCCATCCCGCTCCTGCTTGGTTTTGTATTTCCTGTGCTGATGTTGATAAACTGGTACATGATCTCCGACACAGGGATTATGGACCCCGCTTTTGCAACCCTGGTGGGCAACAGCTTTTCCCTGGCTGCAATTACGGCTTTTCTAGGCGTGGGGGTGGCCGTGCTGCTCATTTATTCCATCAAACTTTATCCTTTTTGGGTGATGAGAATACTGGGAAAATTCGCCATACTTGGTTACTCCATACCCGGTGCGGTAATCGCTGTGGGTATTATGATCCCGCTATTGTATTTAGATAACCGGCTCATCCAGTATCTGGAGTATTTTCTTGGTCCCCAGGCCGGTCTATTGCTCACTGGTTCCCTGGTGGGATTGGTATTTGCCTATTTGGTTCGCTTTCTCGCAGTGGGGTATTTTCCCGTCGAGTCCGCATTCCGTAAAACCTCAGATCAGTATCTGGGAGCCTCCCGTGTTTTGGGTATTGCACCAGCCAGGACATTGTTTAAGATTTATTTTCCGCTGATCAGAACTGGCATACTGAGCGGGGCATTATTGCTGTTTGTGGATGTAATGAAAGAACTTCCCCTGACGTTGATAATGCGACCTTTTAATTTCAATACCTTAGCGACACGGGCTTTTGAACTGGCCAGTGATGAAATGGTCGCCGAGGCTGCTGCACCTTCACTGGTGATTATTCTGACAGGGATATTGCCGATTATTTTATTGAGCAAATTGGTATCGGGAAAAAAATAGTATGAAACCTATTCTGGAAATTGACAATGTCACCAAACGCTTTAGAAGCTCCGGTGGAGAAGCTCTGAAAAACATTACGCTGGATGTGGAGGAGGGTGAACTGCTCGCGCTAATTGGTGAAAGTGGCAGTGGAAAAACCACCTTGCTACGCTTGATCGCCGGCCTTGAATCTCCCTCTTCAGGTAGTATTCGGTTGAGGGGAGAAATGATAGTTGGACCCCATACTTTTGTGCCCCCTGAAAAGCGAAAAATCGGCATGGTGTTTCAGGAATATGCCCTTTTCCCGCACATGACCGTCGAGAAAAATATCAGCTACGGACTCCACAAAATGGAGGCTGCAGCGGGAAGAAAGCGCATGCTTGAGGTTTTGAAATGGGTGAGTATGTCTGACCTGGCAAATCGTTACGCCCACGAACTCTCCGGAGGACAGCAGCAGCGTGCAGCACTTGCCCGTGCCCTCGCCCCCAACCCCGGCATCATTTTACTGGACGAGCCCTTTAGTCACCTGGATGGGGTGTTGAAAGATCAAATGCGAGAGGAGCTCAGGACCATTTTGAAAAAAAGCGGTACCACTGCAGTATTTGTAACCCATGATACCATGGATGCGCTGTCTGTTTCAGACCGCATAGCCCTGCTCCAGGATGGCGAATTGCAGCAGATCGGCAAACCCAGGGATTTGTACGAGAAGCCCTCCAACCTCTACACGGCTGGATTTTTAGGTAAGATAAACCTTGTTAGGGGCTATTGTACACCGGAAGGAATACTCACTGACTTTGGGAATTTTCCGGTGAAAAACCAGGGAATGGAGGGGCAGGAGGTCATTTTGACCATTCGGCCCGAGCACGTCAAGCCAGGTGTTTGTCCCACTACAGATCTCAAAGGGGTTTTATTTCATACCTCCTACCAGGGAGATCATCAGTTGGTGCATTTGCGACCCTCTGTGAGATCCAGCCCATCCCGGATTATCATAAAAACGCCTTCCACCTTTGACTTTGCCAACGGTGAGGTGGTGAAATTCCGGGTGGATACCAACTTTATCAATATTTTTCCGGCAAACGGTGAATTGATCTGAGCGTCATGGCCAGACCTGCCAGGGAATTCTCAGTAGGATTAAAAAGGTGCCAATTCCGTAAAAAATCAACAGTCTTTTATGCTTCTTAACCGCAGTTGCTGAGCGCTTCGCCATAGAATATCCGATGGTAATCAATACTATTCCGATGATGTTGATCAATGGGTGCTCCACTATGTAAAGCCTTTGGAGTGATTCCCCCATTGCATCGGCTCCGAAGTTTGCAAAGCCCAATGGACTAAGAAAGTACAGTACAATGCCAACCACCAGTTGCAAATGGGCCAAACTCAAGCCCGTGACCGCCAGCAAACCAGATGCCTTTCCGAAGTCCTTTTTCTTTGAAAGTGCAATGATGTAATGAATTACCGCGGCCAGCATGACAGCCAAGAATAAATATGCCAGGAACGAATGCAGATGTTGAAATCCGGTGTACATAACGCAAGTGGTTTTTCTTAAAAATGTATAGCCCATTTACTCCCGGACTTTCACCGGTTAGGGTGAAGGGCAGTTTTATTCAGTGGGCTTTAATTACCTCGGTCAAAGTTAGCAAAAAATGTAATTACCACTCTTGAGAAGCCATTTAACCGCTTTTCTTTTACATGCATGTTACACAGGATAGTCAGAGAGTGGGGGTGCTACTTTCAATACGGAGCTCCAATGGGAGATATAATGATTGGAGGGTCTTAATATAAGGCAAATAAAAAAAAGGGGAGAATCAACGATTGTGAATTCTCCCCTTTCAAATGTCAAGCAAAATCATTCTTTTAGTTCTTAATCCAGGCGCTGAACATCCAGTGACGCAACTCGGTACTTTTTACGTAACCGGTAATGAGATCTTCTGTCGCGCTGTCATCGATTTCTTCTGCTGCAGTGATGGCATCTACCATGAATGACAGCAAAATTTCATAATCGGCTATAACCTCTTTTACCATATCTGTGGCACTTAGATCAGTTCCCACTTCTTCTATTTCGGCAACTTCCAAATAACTCGACATCGTGCTTAATGGTTTGTGACCAAAAACCCGAATGCGCTCTGCCACCTCGTCAATTCTCAATTTCACCGCATCGTATTCCTGCTCAAATTGCTCGTGCAATTCAAAGAAATCTTTACCTTCTACATTCCAGTGAAAATTTCTCAACTTTTGATAGTGAACTTGAAGATTGGCGAGTAACTTATTCAGTGTTTCAACCACTTCTTTGGTCTCTTCCTGGGAAAAACCCAATTTTTTGTATGACTTCATATAAATGTCTTTACTTAAATTAATAAAATTGTCCTTTTCGTACTACAATGGTTTTGTATGTACACCTAATCAACATTTTAAATTCCTTAAAGTTTGATGGATAGGTTTTGTATGTACACCTAATCAACATTTTAAATTCCTTAAAGTTTGATGGATAACCCGGCTTCTTTTTAAGTGCCTTAACGTGGAACAGTTATTTAGCCTGATTATCAGGAATTATGAATTATTTAAGTGTTATAGACGAACTATAGAAGCCAGTTCATTAAAGCCCTTTTGGAAGGAATCAGCGCTTTTGTTGAATGCATCTCGAGCTTCATCCCATCGCTCTTCAGCGACATCTTCTAACTCTTCGTATCGCTTTTTCAACGTTGACTTTTCCTCCTGAAGTTTTTTCAATTGTTCTTCATACTTTTTATCAGCAGTATGTTTTACTTCTTTTTGTTTCTTTTCCAGTTTTTCTATTCGGTCAAAAAGTTCGTCAATTTGTTTCTTAGCCTTACTTTTAAATTCGTCTCTGTCCATTTTTCTAAAATTTTTTGTTCAAATAGGTAACAGAGAGCGCAGGCAATTGTTCAAAGGAACCTTGCTTTAAGAGATGATAATCAGCTTATTGCGAAAGGTATGGAAGTTTTTACAGGCTTCCTCTCCTGTTTATCATTCCCCCGAAAAATACAGCATTGGACAGCAGGTGTGCATTTCCGTACCAGTAGCCCCTGAAAAAAGGACCATCGCTCAGATGAATGATATGGCC
>PWJP01000087.1 GCA_003559985.1 Saprospirales bacterium | reverse complement strand
TGTACTTCAAGGAGGTCCAATTTGGTAAAACCACCCTTGACCACCACCCGGATCTCCCAAAAGCCGAGGCGCGCATCATCGACGATTTGATGTACAGGCACTGGGACAGTTGGTACGAGGGAAAGCACCGAAATATTTTTTATGTAGAATACGAGGATGGCAAAATAAAAGGTGAGGGGACCAACATCATGGACGAGCCCTACGACAGCCCTATGAAACCATTTGGTGGAATGAGTCAAATCCAGTGGAGTCCCGATGGCAAAACCATTGCCTACACCTGCAAAAAGAAATTTGGCAAGGACTACACCATGTCCACCAATTCCAATATCTACCTCTACGATATCGAAAGCGGGGAAACGACCAATCTCACACCCGACAACGACGGATATGACAGGCAACCGCACTTCTCTCCCGACGGCAGGTATCTGCTGTGGAGTAGTCAGGAGCGCGACGGTTTTGAATCGGACCGCAAACGCATTATGGTACACGATTTTGAAACAGGCGAGCGAACAGAAGTAAGCCGCGGATGGGACCGGAATGCGGACAACCCCAAATTCAGCAGAGAGGGTGACAGAATCATCTTCACCAGCGGGGTCCACGCCACTTTCCAAATCTTTGAATACGATTTAGAGAGTGAGGAGAAAAGGCAGGTAACCGACGGTATTCACAACTTCTACGGATTTGTCCAGCACGGGGATTTGATCGTGGCGGAGAAATCCACCATGTCCATGCCCAATGAACTCTTTACGGTAAGTCTGGAAAGCGGGGAATTCTCACAACTGACGGATGTGAATACTGAGCTACTCAGCGGTCTGGACCTGGGCGAGGTTAAAAGCGAATGGGTAGAAACCACCGACGGCAAAGAAATGCTCGTTTGGATGATCTATCCGCCGGGCTTTGATCCCGAGAAAAAATACCCGACCATTCTATACTGTCAGGGCGGACCACAATCCCCGGTCAGCCAGTTTTTCTCCTACCGATGGAACTTCCAAATGATGGTTTCCGACGGTTACATCGTAGTGGCGCCCAATCGCCGGGGCTTGCCCTCTTTTGGAAGAGAATGGAACGATGCCATCAGTGAGGATTGGGGTGGTCAGGCCATGAAGGATTACCTGAGTGCAATCGACCACACCGCAGAGAAACCCTATGTGGATGAAGACAGACTCGGTGCCGTGGGGGCTAGTTTTGGTGGCTACTCCGTTTTTTGGTTGGCGGGAAATCACGACGGCAGGTTCAGAAGTTTTATATCACATTGCGGCCTATTCAATCTGGAGAGTTGGTACGCAACCACCGAGGAGCAATTTTTCGCGAATTGGGATGTAGGCGGGCCGTTTTGGGACGATCCCATTCCGGAAAGTTACCTGAAACACTCTCCTCACACCTACGCCGGCAACTGGGATACACCCATGTTGGTGATACACGGAGAAAAAGACTACAGGGTTCCCATCGGGGAAGGCATTCAGGCCTTTCACACAGCCCAACTCCAGGATATAAAAAGCCGGTTCCTGTACTTCCCTACAGAAGGTCACTGGGTACTACAACCCCAGAACAGTGTGCTCTGGCACCGCGAGTTTATCCGCTGGCTGGATGAAACGCTGAAGTAAAAAAGCTACAAAATGGATTTTAAAAAGGTGTCGATTGATTTCGGCACCTTTTTTTGTTACAGACTGATCCCCAGAGTGAAGTAGCTGTTTACATGCCTGATGCTATTACTTTCTGAGCTTTGGTTTATATCTGTAACGGCGCGTCGCATGGTCCACCCCAAATGCACCCTCATGATCTGCACCCCAATACCGTATCCTATTCCGAATTCGGTGTCTTCAAATTCAATGTCATAATCAATTGACTCACCGGCAACTTTTCCACCAAAATTGTAGCGGTAGTAACCTCCTCCAAATACGTAAGCTCTAAACTCATTTTCCACCTGGGCAAAGTTTAAATGCAAATTGAGAGGTACTGTGACGGAATGGCGCCTGAAAGAGCCCTCTTCCCATTTACTGCCGTTGTAGTCGTATAGCACCTCCGGTTGCAGGGTGAATCTCTTGGACAGGTTAAACTGTGCAAAAAGGCCGCCTGCAAAATTGTATGAGGATCTGGCTCTGAAGAATTCATTTCGGTGCCTGTGAAAACCACTGCCGTTGTGCAGGGAGATGCCGTATTCAAAAAATGGCCGGCGAATCTCGACTACCCTTCCATCTTCTCTGCGGGTCGAGGCCAAAAATCGATCTGAGGGTAATAATTCTTCCGCATTGGACATTTCTGTCACCAGATCGGCCAAAAACCACTTTATTTCAGCCATGCCCTCGTAATCGAGTAGATCATAAGTGTCCTCGGGTTGGTGGTAGGGTGAGACCAATCCCGTAAAAGCATGTATGGATGGAACCCCAATATTTCCAAATGGCCAGGTGTCGGTTCTGCGCTCGATTTGAGCGCCTGTATTCAAAAGATTGATACCGCGGGCTTCAGCCTGGCTTTTTGCCATATCCGCTCCACCAGCAACAGAGCCCATTCCTCTCAAATCCAAACCGCCGTATTCTTCGTACATACCCACCATATCCAGACTAAACATGGCCTTTATTTGATCGTGCGGCACCAGGCTGTCTCGCAAAAACCACCGCGCACCCCACAGTCCACTCTCCTCAGCATCGAACGCCACAAATACAATGGTGCGACCGACCTGGTCTCTGTTGTCCGAAAAATACTTCGCAAGCTCAATCAGGGTGGCCGTTCCCGATGCATTGTCGTCAGCCCCATGATAGATTACCTTTTCACCATCTCTCATAGCAAAACCCAGGTGGTCGTAATGCGCCCCAAGGACAATGACTTCATCCCTGAGGTCAGGATCGCTTCCCGGGATAACCCCCACCACATTTCTCGCAGAGACCCAGGCCAACCCAATCCTCACCTGAAATTCGTGAAAAAAATCATCTGCCAGCGGATCGAGTCCCGCATCGATAAATTGAGCCTTGACGTACTCACCCGCCATTTCAGCACCCTTGGTGCCCAGTCCCCTTCCTTCAAACTCCGGAGATGCCAAAATCTGAACATGCTCCTTCAATCTTTCCGAAAGTTCGCCAGACTGGGCCGACAAAGTCCACGGCATCAATACAGCGAGTAGCAAAAGAAACCTAAGTCCGTACTTCATAATTGCAGTTTTTTGAGTTGATGTGCATCCGGCCACCGGAATTAGAAACCCTTCCAACGGCCCGGAAGTAATGAAAACACAGCTTAAAGGTAGAATAAACTTTTAAAATGAGCCTACACCCCCCTGGGATTAACAGTTCAATAACCGGTACAACGCAATACCTGAAAGCAACGGAAACTATCCTTGATATGTCAAACTGCGGCCATTGGGGCAGAATGAGCGTGAGAAACTATACCCATCGTTTACTATCTTTGCGGGAAATGATTGCGCAACAGCCCTTATCTAAATTCGGCCAACTAGTACGCTGGTATTCTAATGCGATAACGCTCTATGACATACACAGCCCCGCTGCTTATAAACTCGCAGAGGCTTTAGAGAAATTGCAGATTGAAAAACAGGATGCAAGGGAGATTCTCAGGTTTAGAAACAGGCTTCGCAAGGACCGGCATCTTTTTAAACAAAAAACAGACGATGAGGGTGCGTTGTCAAACAACAACAGAAGAATGTCCACCGTGGGTACATTCTCGAGAAAGTCACAAGCCCCGCTTTTTGCTTACCGGAGAATGTACAGGCTGGCCCGGCACTTAAGGGCAGAGAATATTTTGGAACTGGGAACGGGAAGTGGGTTGGGCCATTTTGTACTGAGAAAGGCCGCTCCTGAGGCACTCATCACCTCCGTCGATGCGGACCCCTATTTGACGGAACTGGCTCGCAGCAATATCGGAAGGGATGAAAAAAGATCGAGTTTTATTTGTGACAGTTTTTCGAGATTTTGGCAGGATGAGGCGGCACGTTCCATGCCCTGGGACCTTATCATCCTGGACGGCGACCATCGCGGTGTGGCTCTGTTGAATAATTTCCACCAAATCAAACACAACCGGGACACCTACGACTACTCACCCACCATTTTTGTCGGAGATATACGATGGTCGTCCGGCATGTTGAGCGCCTGGGAAGAAATAGCAAATGCCTACCGGGGAATTGCCCTGGACTACTTTCACTTCGGGATTTTGCACCCGGGCACCGAATCGGGTCAACATCTGAAGGCCTCCATCATTTCCTATCGCTATAAATTTTGGCGCGCAGGTTTTTTCCCTCCTGAAAAATGACCCGGCTACAGATATTTCTTTTCAATCCCCACCTTAAAAACGGATGTTACCTCTGTTATCGGGTTTTCAGTCGATTAAAGACGGCCGTAAAACTCCCCCAAATCATATACCCCGCGAATCGGCAAAACTGTAGTAGCCTGCCTGGCTGACAATTATGTGATCCAGCAGATTGATGTCCAGAAATTTGCAAGCCTCTGATATCTTTTTGGTCAATGAGATGTCCTGAGCACTGGGCTGAAGGTTACCGGAGGGGTGATTGTGCCCCAGGATAATATTGGAACTTTTGGAC
>PWJP01000009.1 GCA_003559985.1 Saprospirales bacterium | reverse complement strand
GCCTGCTGAATTCCATGTGAGTATGTGTTGATATTTTTAAGTGCCTGTTGCACCAACTGTGATGTTTCATAAACGCTAAATGGGTTTTTGGGTTCATGTCGGTTTAATTAGACTGAAAGACTGGCCATTTTCTATGCACCGAGCCGGACTTTCACCCCCTGATCGCTGAACAATTGACCGCAGTTTTTTATTCAATCATACGGGTCGGGCAAAAATGATCAGCCGTTTTTGCGAGATAGCCAACAATGCTTTTGCCGGGCCTGGCCGTCCGTTCCGGTGATTTTTGAATCGCAATGACGGAAACTGCCTCATTTTAATAGGCCGGAATTCACAGAAAGAGGGGATCCCTCAATTTTCAACAAAAAAATTACAGCTAAATGAAGATATTGATATTATCATCCAGTGTTCGGGAAAAGAGAAATACCCATATGGTTGCAACTGCCATTGGCCAAAGGATGCGTGAGAAGTACGGAATAGATGCAGAAGTGGTTGATCTGAAGGAGGAGGCATTGCCCCATTTGCAATGGCTTTACAAAGCACATCCCGAGCCGCCGGAGGGCATGGGAAAATTGTTCGACAGGTTTATGGGCTGCGACGGTTACATCTTTGTAAGTCCCGAGCACAACGGTAGTTACTCAGCCGCTCTGAAAAACGTGGTCGATCACTTTCCAAAGGATGCCTATTTGAAAAAGCCAATTGGTATTTCCACTGTTTCAACGGGAGGAATGGGTGGCATGAGAGCTGCTCTACAAATGCAATTGCTGGTGCTGGCCCTGAAGGGATTTCCTATGCCTGAAATGCTGCTCACACCCAATGTCACCTCCAAGTTTGAGAATGGTGAACTGGCGGACGAGGACTTTGAAAAGACCATGGACCGGTATATCGAGAATTACATTTGGTACGCCAACGCATTGATTGAAAAAAGAATAGCTGAAAAATGAGCAAACCCAAGTACAACCCCCTGAGTCCTGAAGAGGAACGCATCCTGCTGCACGCTGGCACTGAAATGCCGTTTTCCGGCGAGTACAATGACTTAAAAGCCGCGGGCACTTTCATATGTCGCAGGTGCAACAACCCGCTCTACCACTCCTCGGATAAATTTGACAGCGGATGCGGCTGGCCCTCCTTTGACGATGAAATCACCGGAGAGGTCGAACGCAGACCGGACCCGGATGGAAGACGCACCGAGATAATTTGCGGCAATTGCGGAGGCCACCTCGGCCACGTATTCACCGGCGAGCGTTTTACCGATAAAAATACCCGCCACTGCGTAAACTCCCTGTCCATCAGGTTCATTCCCGATGGAGAAGACCTGCCTGAGGTGATAGAGGAGTGATTTTTGCCTATGACTCATATCTCCACTAATGCGCGATCATCCTTTTGGACATTGTGCGGTAGGGTGTGAGTAATTGGTAGTAGTAGATGCCGGTCCAGGGTACTCATACGTTCAGTGGATTTTAAGGGAGTCATCTGCTAAAGCTGACCGGCTGAGCAGCTAAATTTATTTGAGAATCCTAAAAGTTTACCCTTTCTGTGCCTCCAGTAAGCAGCCTTTGTACGCACACCACCCCGCCGAAGTATAAAAAAATAACTAAGTTTGCGTTGTATCGTTACCATTATTTCCCCATATAGGATGAAAAATGGGATTTGACATCTGGAGTTGACCGAAGTTTTCAAGATTCACCTGGAACTCAAAAAATATGAAACGAGTAACACTTAAAGTGCCGGACCAAAAACTGAGCTTCTTCTTAGAGCTTATCCAACACCTGGGCATTGAGGTTGCCGAGGAAACTGATATTCCCGAAGACCACAAAGCCATCGTTCGGGATCGAATCAAAACGGCGAAAGATGAGGATTTGGTTCCCTGGGATGAGGCTCGGAAGGAGCTTTCTTTTGAAAGCATGCCCTGAGATGTCAATTTGTGGTGGCGGAGTGACTCGCCGGGAATTGTGATGCCGACCATCGATTTCAGTAGCGGTTTTTTCGGGGATGGAGTGGGGCACATGCCAACTAGAACACTGGTGCACTTTTAGATTGAATTGTGGCACTCATTTCAACTGTTATCTACACCTATTGAGTCAAAAATATTTCTAGCTCTCTCATTCTTTTGGTATTATCTCAAATGGAAATCCTATGGCTATTGTTCTTCCGGCCATCTTCGTGTTTGGACCTACAAATTCATATCGACTATTCATCAAGATTGAATCTATCTTGGGTGAGTATCTCTCAATCAAGAACTTTTCATCCCTGTTCAGTTTAGCTTCTCGTGGCGAAGAAAAAATAAAGTCAACTTCCTTATTTGTATTCCCTTTCATACGAATCATTTGAATAGTTAGATCCACAGGTTGAAGTGTAAGAGAATCCTTAAAGGAAACATACCCCAGGGCGTAAGCTTTAATTGTACCTTTAACCATTGTGTCCGGGAAAACAATACTTTGATCCAAAACCAATCTGACATTATCGCCAGTATTACTCTGTGCTAAAGTTTTCTGGCAGTCGATCGCAAAAAATAGACATATTAAACATATAGATAAAATTACTTTCATGATTTTTAATTGATTAAGGGTTAGAACTTGAAACCATTTCACTATTATCCATCGCAAAATCTGAATCCATCAACAACTCTCCATTCCAGTCTTGATAGATTCTGAATCGATACTGGCGTTCTTTGATGCCAACCAAGTCAATCCATACTCCTCCATCACAATCTCCTTTCCACACTGCAGAAATAGGTACAGTTTCTGGTTTTTCAGGGGGGGCACATGGCTGATTAAAGAACCATTTATAAAATATGAATCCCATCGCTGCTATTATCAATATTGGTATGATCCATTATTTCATTACACTTCCTTTCTGTTGACTCGCTTGTAGTTGAAACTGGTTGGATTGTGTTCGGAATAGACTTTCTTGAAGTAATTGTTGCAACCTTCACCGGGGTAAATTCCGGCGGTGGAGTTGCGGGGTGTTACGATGGGTTGGTTTTTCATGAATCAGACTGGATAAATTTTATCCCCATTTTATATTCCCTTCCCCTAATGCGCGATCATCCTCTTCGACACTCTGCCGTAGGGAGTGATTAATTGGTAGTAGTAGATGCCGGGGGAGATATTTAGTTGGAGGGGGATTTCATTGTAGCCGGCATCGTATTCGCCCTCTGTGGAGATCACTTCATTTCCATTGATGTCGATGATGCGGAGAGTGACAGTTGTTTTTTCGGGTAGATTGAAACCTATTGTGGTTTCTTGCTCGAAGGGGTTTGGGACGTTTTGAGCCAATTGCACCAATGTACCCTGGGAGTCCGGTTCTATGGAACGACCCTCCACTTCGATGGTTCCGCGGGCCACATCTTCGTGGCATTTCATGGGTGTGCCTGTTGTTGAAACGGTGTAATTAAAAGTACCAACTTCTAAAGGACTGCCGCTAATGGTGAATTCGACGCCGTCAAACGTTCCGCTTATTCCCTCGGGCAATCCCCTGGCCTCGACTCCTTCTGCATCTCCATCCAACCGATAGGTGATATTTTCAATGGGATTTTCAATGTACACCTTTTGAGTATCAGAGCCGACTGCAGAGGTCAGACTTAACTCGCTGTGGTCGCAAGATGAGGTTACGTACATCAGGACTCCACGTCCGGTGGAGAATCCGGTATTTTCATCTGTAAAATGAAGTGACTTTATGCGATTAGCACAGCAGCTCCGGATCACATAATCAACAGTCCAGGTCTCGCCCCCGTCCTGGGTGGCAAAAATTTTCTTTTCGCTCGATGCCCAGCCGTTGTAGGCATCAGTGAAATAAATTGAATTGAGGTGGTTTGAGGTTCCGGAATTTTGATGAATCCAGGTTTCTCCTCCATCATTTGTATGCAGAATCGTACCGTTGTTTCCCACTACCCAACCCTTTTCCGCATCAATAAAATGTAGAGCAGTCAGGTTTGCAGTAGTTCCTGAATTTTGGGCTGTCCAATTTGTCCCTCCAATTTTCGTAGATAAAATAGTACCACTTTCGCCAATTGCGTAGCCCGTTTCTTTATCGGCAAAATATATGGCATTCAAGTTACTTGTGGTCCCGGAGTTTTGCTTATTCCATTTCGAGCCTGCATTCTCTGTTTTAAAAATATCTCCCAGAATAGTTGCAAGCCAACCAGTATTTTTATCCACAAAATAAACGGAATTTATTCTGAAAGGGGCGGGAGTATGTCCCGGGCGCCAGGTTTTCCCCCCGTCGGAGGTTGTCACTAGAATTCCATGCCAGCCCGTCGTAACCCATGCGGTATTTTTATCTACCGAATGGACATTGTTAAACGCAATACTTAAAACAAGACCTTCGCTATTTTGGATATTATCTTCGATATCTTGAATTTCCCAGTTCAAACCTCCGTCAATGCTTCCCAGAAAATAATTTCTTTGGACCGCCCAACCGTGTTTCTCATCGGCAAAGTGAATCTGGTTGAGGTAGGACCCCTTCCCTGATGCAATTTTAGTCCAGGATTTGCCCCCGTCAGTTGTGGTCATATAAGCTCCACCTCCAATGTATCCTGTATTTTTATCTGTAAAAAAGACTGAGGTAAGTCCATT
>PWJP01000038.1 GCA_003559985.1 Saprospirales bacterium | reverse complement strand
TTGACCCTGAAAGAAGATCGGTCACCTACTTTTCCCGCAGCGAGGTACAAACTGCGCAAGTCTGCAGTAGCTCTGTCGATATAACCGTCGGACAGTATTCTTGAAACCCGGCCATCCGCATAGAATCCATCCTCGCTGAGGCCTGTACCAAAGCTGAATGATGCCCTTCTGCTGTTAAATGAACCATAGGACAAATCGGTTCTTAAATACGGTTCTGTGTGGACCTTGTTGGTGTTAATGCTTACAATTCCACCAAATGAGTTACCTCCCATTGCGGAGGTACCCACTCCCCTTTGCACCTGAATATCATTTACCGAGCTAAGCAGGTCCGGCATATTCACCCAAAACACATTTTGAGATTCTGAGTCATTCACCGGTATGCCATTCATCAGTACATTGATTCGTGTGGGATCCACACCGCGTATCCTGATGCCGGTGTAACCAATTCCAGTACCTGCATCAGAAGTCACATTGACAGAGGGAAGTTGCTTTAGCAAAAAAGGAACATCCTGTCCGTAGTTGCGACTCTGGATTTCTTCGGCATCGATATTGGTAAAACTCAATGGTCCTGCTTCCTGAGCACGGGTTGACAGCACCTGTATCTCGTCGATTTCCACTCTGGCCTTTACCCGGACTTTTACTTCGAGATTTTCTTCTACCGTTACTGTTTTTCTTCCAAAGGAAAAACCGTAGCTGACCAACAGGTCGTAGGTGCCTGCCGACAGGTTGTTAAATTCCCCAATACCATCACTGCCGGTGGTAGAGGAATTATTCCCCGGTTGCAGCAGCACTTCAGCCCCTGCGATTGGGTTGTTTTCGGAATCAATCGCATTGACCTTTAGTTCGTACTGAGCATGCAGCGCAGAGGACGTTAGAATAGAAAAAGTAATAAATGAAGTAAGTAGCTTTAAAATGTTCATACTCATGATTTTATTCCAACATGAGTGAACAGGGTGCTGCACGGTGGCACAACACCATAATTTGGTGGCTTCCCTCCCCGGAATTACCCGGCCAGGTTCTATGGGTTTAATCTCAGCCCGTGGTTTTACACCACCGGCACCCCGCACACTGCTATTGGAGTGTTAAATAATACTGTTTTACGAAATTCAGGCGAAAAACTTTTTCTCACCTGCCTGCAAAGGTAATAACTTTTATCAGGTTTGTCATCAAATTGCATAACCAGCCAATATGAATTTTGTTGGAAACTCTCAGAAAAAATTAAGAACCACATTTTAAACAAGCCAGTTGACGGTCAATTGGCTCCGTAGAATTTTTGGTAGTAATCCTGGTAGGCACAACTGGTCACACGTTTTAACCACTCCTGATTATCTAAATACCAACGGACTGTGTTTTTAAAACCCTCCTCTGCAGTAGTTTGAGGTTCCCAGCCGAGGTCTCGCTTAATCTTGCCGGCATCGATGGCGTAGCGCTTATCGTGTCCTGGCCTGTCTTTTACAAAAGTAATGCGCTTTCTGCTATCGCCAGCAGATCGTCCGAGTTCTTCATCGCAAATATCGCAGAGAAGCTCGACCAAATCGATGTTTTTCATCTCGTTGTTTCCCCCGATATTGTAGGTTTCTCCACTTTTGCCTTTATGTAAAATCACATCCATGGCTGAGACGTGGTCGCGTACATAAAGCCAGTCTCTCACATTGGTTCCATCTCCGTAAACCGGAAGTGGTTTCTTGTGCAGGATGTTGTTGATAACCAGCGGAATGAGTTTTTCAGGAAATTGAAGGGGGCCATAGTTGTTAGAGCAATTGCTTATCAAAATTGGGAATCCGTAAGTGTGGTAGAAAGCGCGTACAAAATGATCTGAACTAGCCTTGGAAGCAGAATATGGAGACCGTGGGTCGTAGGGCGTATCCTCCCGGAAAAGACCGGTGTCTCCCAGACTGCCGTAAACCTCATCCGTGGATACGTGATAAAACATTTTTTGGTCAAAATTTCCCTCCCAGGATTTTTTTGCGGCATTGAGTAAATTCAATGTACCGATTACGTTAGTTAAGGCAAATTCATTTGGGGAATCTATGGAGCGGTCCACGTGAGATTCTGCGGCCAGATGAATTACCGCATCTATCGCGTATTTGTCAAACAATTGGTCCACCTGGCCCGCATTGGCAATATCGCCCTTAACAAATGTGTAATTCGCAGCCTGTTCAATGGGTTTTAGATTCTCCAGATTGCCAGCATAGGTCAGATTATCGAGATTGATGATGTGATAATCGGTGTATTTCTTAACCAATTGGATGCAGAGATGTGACCCTATGAATCCTGCGCCTCCTGTAACTAGAACTGTTTTTTTTGCCTCCATAATTTTAATACGGGTTTGAGTTTTTATTGGGTATTACTAGTGTAGTTCCCTAAACGAGATTATTTCTGCTGTTTCAAATGTTCTTTAAAATAGTCCAGAGTGGATTTCAGGCCTTTCTTCCGATCTACCTCCGGTTTCCAACTGAGAATTTCTCCTGCGAGTTTGATATCAGGTCTCCGCTGTTTAGGATCGTCTGTAGGCAATGGCAAAAACTTAATGCTCGATTTATTATTCCCCACCAGATCAATGATTTCCTGGGCAAAATCCAGGATTGATATTTCCTCCGGATTTCCGATATTGACAGGCAGATCGTAGTCACTCAACAACAATCTGTAAATGCCTTCCACCTGGTCATCGACATAGCAAAATGACCTGGTTTGTGAGCCATCTCCGAAAACAGTGAGGTCCTCCCCATTAAGGGCCTGAGAAATAAAGGCCGGAAGTGCTCTTCCATCTCTCAATCTCATACGAGGACCGTAAGTGTTGAAAATACGAACAATCCGTGTTTCGAGTCCGTGGTAGCGATTGTAAGCCATGGTCATTGCCTCCTGAAATCGCTTTGCCTCGTCATAGACTCCTCTAGGACCTATTGGATTGACATTTCCCCAGTACTCTTCTGTTTGGGGGTGTTGCTTTGGGTCTCCGTACACCTCAGAAGTCGAAGCGATGAGGAGACGGGACTTTTTCACTCGAGCCAGGCCAAGCAAATTGTGCGTACCAAGTGATCCTACTTTGAGGGTTTGAATGGGCATTTCCAGATAGTCGATGGGACTGGCCGGCGATGCAAAGTGCAGGATGTAATCCAGCTTTCCGGGAACGTGCACGAATTTACTGACATCGTGGTGATAAAATACAAAGTGCTCCAGGTGGAAAAGGTGGCTTATATTTTCCAAAGAACCCGTAACCAGATTATCCATTCCAATCACCCTGTAACCCTCCTCGATGAATCTGTCACAGAGGTGAGATCCCAAAAATCCGGCAGCTCCGGTTATTAGTACCGTCTTCATCAGTTCGAAATTTTCAAAACTTGCAATGGCCGTCAAAAAGCGCTATTCTCATTTTGAAGCATTTTACTAACACTGTCTGAATGGACAGAATTCATCATCGTTCTACCGGACCTCTTTATACAAACCCGCACAATCCCTTTGACCAAAATTTCTCTAAAGGGCCTTCTTTACAGTATCTGCAATGATTTGTTGTTGCTCAGCTGTGAGTGTGGTGTGCATGGGTAAAGAGAGTACTTCAGCAGACATTGCTTCCGACACAGGCATATCTCCACTTTTGTATCCGTAGTGGCTGTATGCCTTTTGCAGATGCAGCGGAACCGGGTAATAGACTCCAAAGGGAATCCCCGCTTCCGCGAGTTGATTTTGAATCTTTTCCCTGTGAGAGCCCGCCTTTAAGGTATATTGATGAAATACGTGCCTGGTGCGAGGATCCCGGAACGGAACTGTCAATTCACTTACCCCGGCAAAAAGCTCATCATAGCGATCGGCAGCCTCTATTCTGCTTTGGTTATATGAGTCAAGTTTCGGCAATTTAGCCAATAACACTGCTGCCTGAAGAGAGTCCAATCTGCTGTTGACACCAATTCTGTCGTGGTAGTAGCGCCTGTGCGAACCGTGGTTTGCTATGGATTTCATCTTTTCAGCAAGCTCATCTGAATCAGTAGAGATTGCACCTCCATCACCATAGCAACCAAGGTTTTTTGAAGGGAAAAAGGAAGTCGTGCCAATGTGCCCCAGATTTCCGGTTTTCTTCTCTGTTCCGTTGTCAAACTTAAAGGTGGATCCTATGGCCTGCGCATTGTCTTCAATCACATATATATTATTTTCTTCCGCAATTGAATTTATCGCCTCCATATCGGCACTTTGTCCAAACAGGTGTACCGGGATTATCACTTTCGTCCGCTCGCTGATTTTTTCCTTTATTTTTTCGGGATCTATATTGAAGGTATCCTCTTTAATATCGACAAAAACCGGCTTGAGGCCTAGAATAGCAATCATTTCAGCGGTGGATACAAAGGTAAACGGAGTGGTTATAACTTCATCTCCCGGTTTTAAATCCAATGCCATCAGCGCTATTTGTAACGCATCTGTCCCATTGGCACAGGGGATTACGTTTTTGGTGTCGAGATAGTTGCTAAGTCCGTCTGCAAATTTGTGCACATGGGGACCATTGATAAACTGGGTAGAGCCGAGAATTTCATCAAAAGACTGGAGTACCTCTTCCCGGATCTCAGAAAATTGACCCTTGAGGTCAACCATACGAATTTCACTCATGTATTATTTTTGCCGCAAATATAGTCCGAATCGGGCTGCTTTTCAAATGCAGATGGCAGTCATTGTTTAGACCGGTCCTATAATTTGTCATCCCTTATTGTTTATGCTATCAGCAGGAAAAAGTCTTTTTACTGTAAAAAGTATTCTGGAGTGATTTAATTTTGCCAAAACATCTAAAATGCGTGAGGTAAAACGCAGTTTGTTTAATAGGTTATTCAGTTAATTTGTCCCCCGGCAAGCAATCAAGGTGATTGATTCGTTATAGAATGGAAAATACTATAAATGAGAATAATTGGACTAATTGCAGTGTTCTTGTTCTTCAGCATTTCGCTGAGTGCACAAATTGAGGAAAAAGCCCTGTTTTTCAATGTAAAATACGGAGTTCAACTTCCCGGTGGAGATCTCAATGACCGGTTTTCCACTTTTTTTTCGGCGGGAATTGATCCGGAATTTTATCATGGAGGACGCAATCTTTTTGCCGGTTTTCAATTCAACTTTTTATTCGGCCAGAATGTCAAGGAAGACCCACTTGCCGCTATCAGGGACTCGCAGGGTGAAATCATTGGCCGCGACCAAAGCTATGCATTGATCGATCCAAGAATGCGAGGCATTACATTTGGCGGTCACGTGGGTAAATTATTTCCATTCGCATCTACCGATGAATCAAAATGGGGAATTCGACTTTCCCTTGGAACTGGGGTCATGCTGCACAGAATAGCCCTAAAGGATGAAAACGACACAGCCAATCAAATTCGCGACAGCTACGGAAAGGGTTACAACAGAAAAACCGTGGGTGCATATTTGCACCAGTTTGCCGGCATTCAGTATATGTCTGCTGACAGGAGAATTAACTTCAGAGCGGGTTTTACTTTTCACCAGGGATTCACTGAAAGCGTTCGAGCAGTGGATTTTGACACCAAAGAAATTGACACCAGAAGCCGAATTGACCTTATGAATGGATTCGAGGTGAGTTGGATACTACCCATCTTCCTTACAGAATCGGACGCAACCATATACTATTAATACTTTTTTGAAAATCCTCAACCTCCCTTCCATTGTACAGCCTGTTCGTTCGATTATATGTTTTGGCAATTCATGTAGCCGGATTATTTAAGCCGAAAGCAAAAAGATGGGTAGAGGGCAGAAAGGATTGGAAAATTCGCGTGGCTGAAATCGGTAAAAGATACCGTGGTGGGATCTGGATTCACTCTGCATCTCTTGGAGAATATGAAATGGCGAGGCCGCTTATCGATAAAATTTTGGCTCGTGACCCAGATAAGAAGGTGATTTTGTCATTTTTTTCCCCCTCGGGGTATGAGCATGCCCGGTTACGTGATGGTGTTGAAAAGTTTTACCTGCCACCAGATACATCTTCCAATGCAAGATACTGTATTGAGCAGCTCCAGCCCGGCACACTCATTTTCGTAAAATATGACCTGTGGTTCAATTTGATTGGGGAAGCACACAAGCAAAAAATTCCCCTTTACCTCTTTAATTATCACCCCTCCCCTTCCGCCCTTAATCAGCCGTTTTACGGAGGAAAGCTTTTACAATCTCTCAAAAAGTTCAGCAAAATCTACACGCTCAATCAGCGGGGATTTGAACTGTTGTCAAAAAAACAGGGTCTGAATCTCGAGGTCGGCGGAGACACCAGGTATAACAATGTGCTGCAAAGGGCTAAGCGAGACATGGGTGACAAAATGTTAGAGAAATTCTCAGCTAATTTTGACCGTATTTTTGTCTGTGGCAGTATTTGGAAAGCAGATTGGGAGGTGATAAAAGAAGCAGTTTTAGAAAACCATAAAATTGGTTGGATTTTGGCACCTCATGAGGTTGAACCGGGAAAGATTAAGACAACCATTGGTAGCTCCAAGGACAAATACCTTTACTATACCTCTGACGATTTTGAAAAAGGTAATGATAAAAAAAACGTTCTCATATTGGATTGTATCGGTAAGTTGGCAGCTGCTTACCGCTATGGATTTGCGGCTTATGTCGGAGGGGGGTTTGGAAGTGGACTTCACAATATACTGGAGCCTGCAGCCTATGGTGTCCCTGTTGCATTTGGACCAAAACACCAGCGGTTTCCTGAGGCGGCCCAGTTTGTTAAAAGCAATATTGGTAAAGAAGTCCAAAACTCCCAGGAATTTCAGATTTTTGTGAAAGAGGCATTAACTGGTGGAAAATATCTGTCAGGTGAAGATGCGATTGATAAGTTGGAGAATTGGGCCGCTCACTCTGAAAATATGCTTCGCAATTTGGTGGCCCAGTTAAACTATCGTGAAACTAAAGCGAATTGATTCATAGTATGCCAGATACTAACAGAAGAAGCGATATGACGTTTGAGAAAAATCCTGGGAAAATTTTCCCTCAATCTGTTCGGGTATTGGTAGTAGGAGATGTTATGCTGGACAGGTACATCTGTGGAAAATCTGACAGGTTGAGCCCGGAGGCTCCGGTGCCTGTTGTGGATTTTGAAGATGAATATGCACGTCCCGGTGGTGCTGCCAATGTTGCACTGAATCTTAAAAATCTGGGAGCCGAAGTTGCCCTCTGTGGGTTATGTGGAAAAGACAAGGCGGGGAAGATACTAACTGCGCAGGTGCTTGAAAATGGGGTTAATATAGAGGGACTGGTTTTCAGTGATAACCGAAATACTACAGAGAAAATAAGGGTTTTGGGCAATGGGAAACAGCTTCTCAGAGTAGATAAGGAAAATACTGCCCCGCTTAATCCAACAGAGCAAAAAGAAGTGATTGCTGCTGTAGAAAAGATTTCAAATGAATTTAGTCCGGCAGTTGTAATATTTCAGGATTATAACAAAGGGTTTCTAAATGAGGCCACAATCTTTAAATTACTCACACTTTGCCGTAATATAGGGGTTTACACAGCAGTCGATCCAAAGTTTGAAAATTTCTTTCAGTATCAAAAGGTTGATCTTTTTAAACCCAATCTCAAGGAATTTTCAATAGCTCTTGGCAGGGATGTGAGCGCGACTGAAACTGACCTTAAAAGAGGTGCAGGTGAACTATTCAAAAAAATGAACCCCGGCTTACTGATGGTAACTCTCGGTAAGCAAGGGATATTTGTCTCAAATGGAGATGAGCAATTTATATGTCCGGCAGTGGAAACTGAAATAGAGGATGTGAGTGGTGCGGGTGATACTGTATTGGCAGTTGCTACTCTAGGCTTATATGCCGGTATTGAACCATCCCAGATTACTGAGTTGTGTAATTTAGCTGCGGCGGAAGTGTGCAGTGAGGCCGGTGTGGTCAGTATTGGACAGGATCAGCTATTTAAAAAGATGAAGGCATCAATGGCATCCAAAAGGTCTGGATAAAGTGGTAAAATATTTTTTTAGTATTTCCGGGATTTTTTAAAACTTTGTATCTTTACCACCGCTGAATTAACTTTTTAAGAACTTTAAACCTATTAAATTATGAAACAGACGTTTACAAAAACCATTCAAAGGTCTATGTTGTCACTGGTCGCACTGATTTTATGTGCTGGCATGGTGCAGGCACAGTGGATTTTTGAGATTACATCGCCACAAAGTGTTGCAGGGCAATACGATTATGGAGTGGCAAACTTTGGTAATTACTACGATGAGCAGGGCGAGTTGGCTCTTGCATTCGATGACTCTGATGACCCTACTTTTGGGTGCGAACCGCTGGTTACGGACATGACTGATCAAATTGCTATTTTGGATCGCGGAGTATGTAATTTCAGTTTGAAGGCCTACCATGCGCAGCAGGCCGGTGCTGCAGCTCTTATCATTTGCAATAATGAACCCGGAACGATAAATATGGCTCCCGGTGATTTTGGAGATTTAGTTAATATTCCGGTCATCATGTTAGATATCGCCGACTGCATAAGCATTAAGGCAGCTATTGAAGGAGATGAACCAGTCATAGGAGAATTTTTCTTTGATGGTTTCACCACTGAAAATGTACTTTGGGGACTTGAGCCCGGGCAGGGTGATTTTGACGGAGGACTCAATGATTGGACCACTGAGGGTATCAGTGAGCCGGAGCACGTCTGGGAGTACAGACCTGATGCTCAAAGCAACGGAGGTTGCGGTTCTTTCAGAATTGCCTCTCCAACTGCTTCCAATGGAGCCATGGTTTTTGATGCGGATTTTTACATTACAGGTGGACCTGAAGAGCAAGGTGGCCAGGGATGTGTTGGGCCGGAGCTTGATATTCACGGAGAGTTGATCTCGCCGGTAATTGATTGCTCTGACTTTGATGCTGTGGCAGTTGAATTTTGGCAGTTCAACCTGGGAATCAGTCAAAATCCACAACCCGGTACAACCAGAGAGCGGACCTATATGCAATTTAGTACAGATGGAGGCCAAACATGGGGTGATCGCGTATTTATAAATACCAACAATTTCCAAAGTACGGCCGGTTCTTCCATTACCAATCCTGAACGAGTGGTTGTCATAGTTCCCGAAGCTGCCAACGAACCTGAATTCCGTATGAAATTCATTCACGATGGCAGCCATTACGTCTGGACTGTGGATGATGTCCGGTTGATTGAACCACCACAGAATGATCTGGTAATGCAAAGTAGTTTTTATCCATTGAGGAGTTTTGCAACCCCCGCGGATTATATTTCCGCCGACACATTCGGATTCTTTTGCTTTGTATCCAACGAGGGGTTCGCTGACCAGGAGAATGTAGAGGTCTCAGTTCAGGTTTATAATACAGACACTGATGAAGTTCTCCATGAGGAGATTGTGGAACGCTCACTTATTTCCAGAGGACAATTAGATACCATCATTTTTGACCAAAATTTCTCCATGCCAGGGATACCTGGTAATTACGCTATAAGATACCATGCTGAAACCGTAGGTGTTGATGACGAGATTCCGGAGGATAATACCATCGAAAGACGTTTTGTAGTTACAGACGATCTCTTTGCGAAAGAAGACCCTGCTATTACTTCATTTGGTGGTGGTGTAACCAATCCGGATGACACCTGGTATTGGGGTAATTTATACTACATTGCCGGTGACTTTGAAGAAGGGACTCCGGTATTTAAGGGTGCGGAGATGGCTTTTGTACCAACTGCCGGTGAATTTGACGGGGAGAACGCAATAGTGCACTTATTGGAGTATGTACCATCCGGTCCCGATATCGATATTGGCAATCTCAATGCCAACAGTGACCTTCCACCGGAATTGCATCCCGATTTTAACCAGATCGCATTTGGAATTATATCTACTGATCTTTTAGAGGATGCCGGTTCAGGAGGGATTGTTGAATTGGATGTATCTCAGTTTCGCAACCCGGACTTTTCACCATTTGAAGGCGATTACATTGAGCTAAATGAAGACAAATTGTACGCTGTGGTTCTGCAGTTGGAGCAAGATGCCCTCAGGTTACCGGCCAGTGCATCGATTCTCTACGATGCCAATGTGGGGGTATTGTATGTGGATAATACTGACGGAGTAAAGACCTATTTTTCAGGTTATACCTCTCTGGGAGGCCCAGTAGCTCGAATGAGGACTTCAGTATTGGTTTCAACGGATGAGATTATCCCATTTGAGCCCCAGCAGGTACAAATTTATCCCAACCCCACAGCTAGTGACCTTTATCTCAACTTTGAGAACGAACAACCCACCGATGTTCAAATTGAGCTTTTTGACATGCAAGGTAGGATGCTCATGCAGAGAAACTACCAGAATGTGGGCAATGAAGTTATCCAAAATGATGTGCGGACTTATCAGAGTGGAAGTTACATTATTCGCATTAAGACCGATAGAGGAGTTCAGTCAGAACCTGTTATAATTACCAGGTGATGCTCAAAGTCTGATACGTAGTGAAATGACAGAGTCAATTTGAAACCAGGGGAATGAGCAATCATTCCCCTTTTTCTATCGCTGTCAGCGCCTTAAGAAGTTTTAATGAAGTCTTAATTAAGTCTAAAAAAGCCTTTATTCACTGAGTAAAGCGGCAGGAAATTTTGGTAGGGTTTGAAAATGTTGTAGCTTTACACATCAACTAATTATTTCACAAAAATCATATTATGATGAATGTCATTACCAATTTATGTAAATTTTTACCAATCGCAATTGCACTGTTAATTGGCGCACCCCAGTTACACGCACAAGTTATTGAAGCGGATAGGAGTCAGGGAGAACGTCTAGATTTGGACAAAGAGTTTACCCAATTTAAGGGAGACCAGGTTTCCCGGGACGCACAAAAGCCCTACGAGATTTTTAGCCTTCACAGGTTAATCAACCACCCCGAATCTCTTTCCAGTCTTCGCGACGATGAACCTGAGGTTGCGTGGGAACATGGATTTGAAGACCCTAATCTTTGGATGATTGACGGTCCTGATGGTTTTGGCCCTGAGAATGGCTTTTCCATAACTGATCAAACCAGTGGAACTATCACCTGGCGTTTTAACGAACCTATAATGTCGGAATCCGGTGGCAATTATGCATTATTTCAGAATGGTGATCCAATCAACGACCCGGGGTCAGTGCTTCAAGGGGGGCCTCATACATTAACCTATTCGGAGGCTATTGATATTTCTGGTATTGATAACCCAGCTTTCCAGTATAGTCAATTCGGAGCGCGCTTTCACGAAGTACAAGCCGTTCAAGTGAGTGAAGATGGTGGTGATACATGGGTCACAATCGGAGATAACTTTGATTTGGATGCTTTGACTGCAGGTTCTCCTGAAGCCTTATATCCCAATCCAATGCGCAGGTCCTACGACATTTTTCCTCATATTGATGAAAATACTGAGGAAATTATGATACGGTTTTTCTGGGACAACGATCCGAATCATCCTGTTCCAGAACAGTCTTATATAAGTTATGGATGGTTCATAGACGATTTGTCAGTGGTAGAAACACCTGCTAACAACCTCGAAATGGAGGCTACTTTTTATCCTCCATTGAGTTTTGGTACTCCTCAGGTACACCTGGCAATTGACACTTTTGGATTTTCATGTATTATTGAAAACAATGGTGGTGTAACCCGATCCGGTGTGGAGGTTAATCTCATAATTGCAAATATCGACACAGATCCTCCTACCATTGTACATCAGCAAACAGTTGTACTGGATAGTTTCGAGGTAGGTTTGGACAGCCTGGTTCAATTCCCTGATCTCTTTGCTCCGGAATTGGATTTAGGCACCTACGTTATTGAATACTCTGTGGGTGTACCTGACGAAGAGGAGTTAAGTCCAGGCAATACATTTGAACAGCATTTGTTTGTTGTTACAGAAGACATTTTCTCGAAAAATGCACCGGATGCCAATGATTTTACCTCAGCTACTACTCGTGAAGATGATACCTGGTATTGGGGTAATATGTATTTTATGAGTCCGGATGCTTCTGAGGAAGAAAGAACACTGCATTCAATTGAGCTTGCCTTTTTGCCGGCCAATGATGAGTATCAGCCCGGTGATGGTGCCTTGGTTTACATTTTAGAATATGTACCAGAGGGTCCGATTATAGATTTTGGATCACTCAATGCAAATAGCGAACTTCCTCCGAACTTACACCCTGATTTTGAGCCTGTAGCAGCCTATATTATCGAGACGGAAGAACTTGTCAATGCCGGTGCCGGTCAGGTATTTAGTATTGGAGGTGAAACACTATTGGACCCCAATACTTTCACCCCGTTGGAGGATGCAGTTGTAATGGATCCTGGTAAGTTGTACGGCGCGATAGTTCAACACGAAGGTGATGCGCTTTTACAACCATTTAGCAGTATTGCTCAATATGGTACTTCAGTGGGAATTTTATATACCATTGGTGCTCAGGGATCTGTTCAGTATTTCAGTGGATTTACAGATATCAGTGGCCCCATCGTAAGAATGAAAGTGGGTGATCTTCCCAATACTACCGAGTCAGTCCTTAGGGAAGCAATGCCTCTTGATGTTTATCCAAATCCTACATCAGATGTTCTCAACATCGATTTTGAAATGGATGCTCCCGGTCAATTGGAAATCACAGTGTATGATATAACCGGAAAAATGGTAATGCACAGTAGAATGGATGGACAACAAATCAATAACATTCAGCAGGACGTCAGCTCACTGGAAAATGGTAATTACTATATCCAAATTGCAGCAGAAGACGGACTCAGAGTATCGCGTTTCATAATTGCGCGTTAATACCTCTGATCATACCGATAAATTTTATTTACGGACAGTCCTTGTATAAGGGCTGTCCGTTTTTTTTGGGAAATTTTAGGTTTTTTTTAGATTTTATTGTAGCTTTGTTAAATAAAGGCTTAAAATACTATTAGTCAACACATTAAGAGATACACCATGAAAATTTTTCCTTATCTTTCTGCAGCCATTATCCTCGGTTTTTTTATTATACCCTTCCATCTTTTTAGCCAAAATTGCGTTGAAGCTAAAGATATCAGTGATTTTGAATCTCTCCATGATGCAGAGGTTATCTGGAGCGATGCCTTTTCTGACGAATCAACATGGGTTACGTCGGATAGCAGTACAGAACCTTATGGCTGGATCATTACCGACGATCCCAAAGATATGCCCAGCACTCTTGATGGTCCCTTGACTTTTGAAAGCACTACATCGGACAGTGGTCACGCACTCATTAACTCATTGGATTCTCCCTGGCAAGGTGACGGAGTGGGAAGAGTTGCCGGAGGCATTACCAATGCCAACCCCATTGACCTCAGAGAAGAAGACAATGTAATACTGAGATTTGAAAGCTTCTATCTGTTTTTCAACGAGACCAGAACAGTGAGGGTTTCCCCAGATAATGGTGAGAGCTGGACCTCCTATAATATCACCCAAAACGAATGTGCACACGCTTGTTATCAATACTGCCCCAATCCCCGGGTTCATGCTATTGATATTTCAGATGTGGCTGGCGGGGAGTCTGAAGTGCTGATTCAGTTTTATTTCGACGATCATTACCTTCACGGTACTTTTTGGGCGGTGGATGATGTTGAGTTGCTAAGCATCCCGGACAATTATCTCGTAGTGCAGGATGCCGTCAATCCTCTCTTGAATTACGCCACCCCAAGGAATCAATTAACAGGAGACACCTTCCATTTTAGCTGCACAATACTGAATGCCGGTGGATTAGACCGTCACGGGGTTGAGGTTACCGTCTCGGTGATAAATAGTTTTAGTCAGGAATTATTATATCAGGATAACCAAACTATAGACCTTTTAGGCCGCGCAAATGACAGCATTATCGTCTTTGATCAGTGGTACCACACTGAATTTTTCAGTTGGGAAGATTTTCATGTGAAGTACGAAGTCGAGGTGCCCGGTGAAGAGGAATACAATGAGTATGGGAGGCAATTAATTGTCCCATTCAATTTAAAATTTAGTGAATACTGGCATTCTAACGGTATGTTTTCAAAAAACGACCCGTACATAACTGAATTTACAGAAGGTATTGCCAATGAAGATGATGAGTTGTACTGGGGTAATTTATATTATATTAGCCCCTATACTGTCTGCACTTTACGTGCGATTGAAACTTCACTGATTCCCCTGGAGGGAACTGATGGTGGACCTGTGGTCATGAGCATACTTGAATATCAGCCAGAAGGTCCTTCAATGCTTTACGATGAATTGAATATAAATCGCACCAGTAATCCCAACACTCATCCCGAATTCAAACCCATTGCATATACGTTTATTCAGCCGGAAATGATTCGTGATAATCCCGGTAAACCGATTAAAATTTTCTATGATCAATTATTGGATCCAGAAACCCTGGAACCCATCAATTTCGCTCATGTGGAATTGAACCACGGTAAGCTTTACGCTGTGGGGCTTCATGTCAAGGGTGATGAATATAAAATCCCATATACAGAAGGATTCAGTTATAAATCCGGAGTCGGCTTGCTCTATGCTAAGAATGAAGATGGACAAATGGAATACTCTCCGGGATACGAGAATGTAAATGGGCCTATAGTGAGAATGCATGTATATGATGAGGTTATTAGTTCTACCGAAAGCGATATCCGGGTCGTTGAACCTCTGCATGTCTATCCCAATCCTACCAACGATATTCTAAATCTTGAGTTTGAAATGGGTGCTCCCGGAGAATTAGAAATCATTGTATTTGATGTTGCCGGTAAGGTAGTCATTCACGAAAAGGTGACTGGAGAAGAAATCAATTACATTAAGCAAGATGTCAGCTCACTGGCACCCGGATCTTACCATATCCAAGTTTCAACAAAACAAAGTATCCGGACCTCGCACTTTGTTATAGCCAGATGACTCCGGTCCAAAGTGGTATTTTTTTTCAAACGGACAGCTCTTGCACGAAGACTGTCCGTTTTTTATGATATTTTTTCAAGAAAGGGAGTCTGAATTATAAGAATTGGTTATATTTACATGAATTATCTTACAAAATCTATAACAATGAAAACAAGCTTTACAATTTGTACGACCGTGTTGGTCAGCCTTTTCTTGATTCCCTGTATGGGTTACAGTCAATCGACGGTGACTTTTGATGGGGGCGAAAACTATGGTATCACTGTACCCGTAAGTGATGCAACATTTGGTGACCAATCCAAAAGATCTATTGAGGGGGAATTGGTTTTTGTAGAGGATTACCATTCTGATAGCCAATTCGGATGTGGCCGAATCGCCAACAATGTTGCGGGAAAGATAGCTGTTATTGACCGTGGAGGAGATTGTGACTTTGTCGATAAGGTTCTCAACCTTCAATCTTACGGTACTATGGCTGTCATCATATGCAACGATGGTAATGGAACCAGGACCATGGGTAGCGTCAGAGCTGATGCCTCTTCAGTTGACATTAAGTCTGTGATGATGGGCAAGTCTCACTGCCTTATGTTGAAAGAAAATTTTGCAGATGGCAATAATTCTGCCGCTATATCATCTCTCAGAGGAGATGATGTGCTTTGGAGTGATGATTTTTCTGATGAATCTACCTGGATTTTTACAGATGACAGTCCTGAGCCCTACGGATGGGTTATTACTGATGATCCCGAAGCCATTCCTGAAGCGGCCGCCGAATTATTCCCTTTCGCCAGTACGACCGCTGAGAATGGTTATGCCATGATTGACTCGGATGGGTCACCATGGTCTGCAGACGGTGCGGGGAGAATTCAAGCGGAAATTACTACTGCCACTCCCATAGATCTAAGTGGGAAAGAAAATGTTCTTCTTAGATTTCAGCACAACTACAGATGGTGGCAGGATACAAGAGGGGTAAGGGTTTCACCTGATAACGGAGATACCTGGATAGAATATGAAATCACTGATAATGATGGTTTTCCCAATGAACAGAACTCTGGCAATCCTGAGATTGAAACCATTGATATATCGGATGCGGTCGGAGATGCTGCTGAGGTTCTTGTTCAGTTCTATTACGATGACAACAATTTCTGGGGATGGTACTGGGCAGTTGACGACGTAGAGATACTGAGACTGCCTGATAACGACCTCGCGATGGATGATGCGTTTTATCCACCATTGAGCTATGCCACTCCTGCTGCACATCTTCCTGTTGATAGCTTTGGGTTTTCCTGTATTATCCGCAATGCCGGTGCAAGAGACCGATCGGAAGTGCAGATTACTGTTTCCATTATTAACACTGCCGAAGATGTGGTAGAATACCAGGATGCAGTAGTTGTGAACAGCTTATTGAGAGGTGCAGACAGTCTGGTAGTTTTCGATAATTTATACCGACCCGAACTGGAACCTGGTTTGTATGCAATAAACTACCATGTGGAAGTGCCCGGTGAACCTGACTTCAGTCCTGAAGACAATGAAATCAGCTATCTTTTTGAAGTAACTGAGGATTTATTTGCCAAAAATGACCCCTCTCTCAATAATTTCACAGGAGGAATTACTAATGAAGATGACACCTGGTTTTGGGGAAATTTGTATTACATAAGCCCTGAGGTTGATGAGATGGGAAGAAGTCTGATGTCTATCGATCTTGCATTTGTACCCACTGAGGATGATTTTGAAGGTGAAAATGCAATACTCTACATTTTGGAATATGTGCAAGATGGTCCAATTATGACCTATGGAGACCTGAATGCAAACAGTGAGTTGCCACCTAACATCCATCCTGAATTCAATGCTGTTGGTGCTTATATTATTACCTCACAAATGATGGAAGATGCCGGTGCAGGTCAGGTTTTTAGTATTTCGGGTGATGAGTTTGCCGATCCTAATTCTTTTATTCCATTAGAAGAACAATTGGTCATGAATCCCGGTAAACTTTACGCCGCTGTAGTTCAGCATGAGGGTGATGGACTTCGTATGCCTTTTACAAGAGACGTCAACTACGGCACAGGTGTTGGCCTACTTTATGCCGACAATGCCAATGGACAGAAACAGTATTTTTCTGGTTACATCAACATTTCAGGCCCAATAGTGAGAATGAGAACCGGTCTTATCAGCTCTACAAACGAAGTAGTTGG
>PWJP01000218.1 GCA_003559985.1 Saprospirales bacterium | reverse complement strand
TGAATAAATGCCATGATTAAAATTTTTAATAAAATTGTCTCCAGTAAACCAGTGCTATAAAAACGTACGGAAGAATAAAAAACAGTCCGTCAAAGCGGTCGTAAATTCCTCCGTGACCGGGCAACAATACCCCCGAATCTTTCACCCCTGCCAGTCTCTTCATCCTGGATTCAACCAAATCGCCCATCGAAACCCCAATAGCAATCAGCAGCCCCGCTCCCATGGCAAAATATACATCCAAATTCAACCAATTACTGAAAAGTCCCATCATCACCATTCCTCCCGCAAATCCACCTATCAAACCCTCCATCGTTTTCCTGGGTGACAGTTTTGGGTAGAGTTTTCTCCTGCCTAAGTGCTTTCCCAACATATACGCCGCTGAGTCGGATGCCCAGATGGTAAATAAAACGGCCAAAAACCAGTGGTGGTCCGGCAGGACAAAAAATATCAATGGCAGCAGACTGAAATGGGTACCGAGGAAAAATATGGCCAGCACCCAGGAGGGTAGTTTGTATAGTCTCGAGTAGGTGTATCCGTACATGTCGGTTGTGGATATCACGCTGGTGAGGAAGGCAAATAGCAGTATGGTACCGGGAAATGGACCCGGCAATGTCCCCGCTACATAAAACCACAAGCTGATCAGATAGGGAATTATACTCAGGAAGGCCAGGCCGTGATGTAAATACTTGTTTTTGCGGTCACGCAGGAGGAATTTATTCCTGAGGTTGTAAAACTCCAGACTGAGGATGTAAAATATCAATCCAAATACCACCAGAAATGCAATGGGATGGACAAACAAACTGCCCAACACCGCAATGCCAATAAAGAATGCAGTTTTCAATCTCCTGGACAGTTCGGATGTAGGATTTTCCCCCTCCTCGTTCTCCTTAATTTGGTCTGTACGGGTCATTTCGGCTGTAAAGGTAATTATTTTAATATCACTAAAGTTTTGCCTGGATTGTTTTCCCCCACCACACCACCTTGAGAATCGACTAAAGCAAATAATTGACGAATCTCATGAATTGAGGTGTAAAGAATTCCATTGAATGTTACTATAGAGAAATTTTGGGTGTTGTATTGTGTCCCCAAATTTGGGAATTACATTTTTTGGTTTGTCTATCTGTAGATACCCACGGACGTGCGTATTTGTCCTCCCATAAATCCAGTACTCAGGAACATGACAAACTACCATTTCTAAAAAAATTACCCTTCAGTATTTGAGATTACAGAAAAGCCCTTAGCGCGCTTTACGTATAATCCAGTGTAGGATTAGTAACCCCTCGATTTTCATAATTATCGGAAACTCATAGAATTATTGAATACAGCCTCTTTTACCATTGCGTGAAACCTAAACCCAAATTGCCAGGCGTAAAAGAAAAAGGCCAGATTGTCACTTAAAGATTACTCGCCAGAGACAAATCCTCAAAAATCAACAACCCCTGCAAATGGAAAAACTGTCGGACTTATCAAGGTAGCGGTTACAACAGACCATCAGCCATCGGCCAATAACCATCAACCCATCAGCAGACTCACCAATTCACAACTGGCCATCCGCCATCAACCTTAAAATATGATGTTGTATTAAGGAGGTTATTTGCTATGTATCCATTTTTCAACCGCGCTCCTCAGAACAAAAATTCCCGGGGGGTGTTTGAATACCGTTGTTTAAAAAAGGGCTGGAGCCCCTTCAGCTCACAAAAAAGTTTTGCAGATGTCGAGTACCAGACTGAGTGTTAACATAAACAAGGTTGCACTTTTGAGAAACAGCCGTGGTGGTAACCTGCCGGACCTCATCCAGGTAGCGCGAGATTGTGAGGCATTCGGAGCCGAGGGTATAACCGTTCATCCCAGGCCGGATGAGCGCCACATCAGGTACAGTGACATCCCAAAGCTGAAGGAGGTGGTGCGCACTGAATTCAATATTGAGGGTAATCCCACTGAGCGCTTTTTGAAACTGGTGGAGGACAATCCTCCTCATCAGTGTACCCTGGTGCCTGATCCGCCCGGAGTACTGACATCAGATACCGGATATGACACAGTGAAAGAGCGCGAGTTTCTGAAAGAAGTAGTGGCCAGACTTCACGAAAAAAATATTAGGGTGAGCATCTTTATTGACCCCGATCCTAAATTTGTAGAGGGTGCTGCTGAGACCGGGGCCGACAGGGTGGAGCTCTATACGGGAAATTTCGCCGCGGACTATTTGAAATCTCCGGGAGACTCGGCGGTAATGCACACCAAATGTGCATCGGTTGCAGCCGAAACGGGCATCGGCCTGAATGCGGGTCACGACCTGAATCTCGACAATCTGGCGTTTTACAAGAGTTCAGTGCCCGGCTTGTTGGAAGTTTCCATAGGGCACGCCCTTATTGCGGATGCATTGTACTACGGATTGCAGACGACCATACAGTTGTATAAATACAGGCTCAAATAATTGCCTTCCATAAAGTTGCAGCCCCCAAAAGATATAGATTCGATGAAGTCTGTATTGGATTTTGGCTTGTTTATGGCAAAAAATTATTTAACAGGGTTTATCTTAGCTCAAAATTTCAACGAATGAAGTACGATTTTACAGAGGAACAGTTGGCCGTGAAAGAGGCCGCGAGAGAATTTGCACAAAAGGAATTGTTGCCCGGTGTCATTGAGCGTGACAGCAAAATGGAATACCCCGCCGAACAGGTAAAAATGATGGCAGAACTCGGTTTTTTGGGCATGATGGTTGACCCGACCTACGGCGGCGGAGGTATGGATACCATGTCTTATGTACTGGCCATGGAGGAAATTTCCAAAATTGATAATTCCGCCTCTGTAATTATGTCGGTCAATAATTCCCTGGTTTGTTGGGGTATTGAGGAGTTTGGAACTGAGGAACAAAAACAAAAGTACCTCACAAGGCTCGCGACCGGTGAACACATCGGTGCTTTTTGCCTCTCAGAGCCCGGCGCGGGTAGCGATGCCACCAGCCAGAAGACCACGGCCATAGATAAAGGAGATCATTACTTGCTGAACGGTACCAAAAATTGGATTACCAATGGTGGAACTTCAGACATCCATCTCGTAATGGCTCAAAGTGATCAGGAAAAGGGACACAAAGGGGTCAATGCATTCATCGTTGAGACAGGTTGGGATGGTGTGGAAATTGGCGCCAAAGAAGACAAACTCGGAATTCGTGCTTCGGACACTCATACAATTATGTACACCGATGTGAAGGTCCCCAAGGAAAACAGAATTGGTGAGGACGGATTCGGATTCAAGTTTGCCATGAAAACCCTCTCTGGTGGTCGTATCGGAATCGCAGCACAGGCCCTGGGGATTGCCGCCGGTTCTTTGGAATTGGCGACAAAGTACGCTCAGGAGCGCGAGACCTTTGGCAAACCCATTTACAAGCACCAGGCTGTCGGTTTTAAACTTGCCGATATGGAGACCGAAATCGAGGTGGCACGATTGCTCGTTTACAGGGCTGCCCAGATGAAGGACAAGGGACTGGATTACACCGTTCCGGGAAGTATGGCCAAGTACTACGCCGCGGAAACCGCCATGAAAGCCGCAGTGGAGGCCGTTCAGGTGCACGGTGGTTACGGATACGTGAAGGAGTACCATGTGGAACGACTCATGAGGGATGCCAAAATCACCCAAATTTACGAGGGTACTTCAGAGATTCAGCAGTTGGTGATTTCTCGTAACCTCCTCAAAAAAGACCTTTACAGCCCCGTCATAATCTGATATATATACCAGCTACTGAACCCAATTTGATGTCAGTCCGTTACGTTTGTTGAATACATTCATCAAACGCCTGCCCGGCATTATCCTAATAAACTTTGACCGATAATGAGAGGTTCTGTTAAACTGGCTACCATATACGGTATCCCTGTGCTCTTGCACTGGTCATTCGGACTGATTTTCGTTTGGTTGGCCTATGTCGGTATTTCGCAGGGCATGGACACCATTGGTATCCTCTGGTTCTTTTTCTTCGCTATTCTGCTTTTTATCTGCGTGGTGATACACGAGTTTGGTCATGCACTTACGGCCCGCAAATTCGGAGTGGGTACCAAGGATATAATTTTGTCTCCCATCGGTGGGTTGGCGCGTTTGAAGAGGCTTCCCGAAAAACCCATTCACGAATTTCTGATCGCCATTGCCGGTCCTGCTGCCAATGTGGTAATAGCGCTGTTGCTCTTCCCTGTTATTTACTTTTCAGGGGCCATGAGCTTTATCATTACCGACACCGCAGAGGTTTTGTTTACGAAACCGGCCAACCTGATTCCCCTTCTCTTTTACACCAACATCACCCTGGTTATCTTCAATATGATACCCGCATTTCCAATGGATGGAGGAAGGGTCCTGCGCTCACTTCTCGCCATGGGGATTGAGCGGTACCAGGCCACCCGGATTGCGGTAGTCATCGGGCAAATACTTGGTTTGACCTTTTTAATAGGTGGAATATTTATGGGAGAATTGATTCTGGCGCTGATCGGTATTTTTGTCTTCTTTATGGCCACAGCCGAGCTGCAATCTGCCAGAACGGAATCTATGCTGGGGAACCGGCGGGTAGCACACATTATGCGGGAGCGCTTTACAAGGGTAAAAAAGGACCAAAAAGTAGGGG
>PWJP01000117.1 GCA_003559985.1 Saprospirales bacterium | reverse complement strand
CCCGAATCGCCTTTAACAGGCCGGATGTTCGAAATGCATTCAGACCGGAGACCACCAACGAGCTCTACGATGCTTTTTACGATGCAAAAGAAGATGTCAATATCGGGGTGGTGCTGTTGTCTGCTGAGGGACCCTCCTCAAAGGACGGTGTCTGGAGTTTTTCGAGCGGTGGAGACCAATCTGCCCGCGGCCACGAGGGTTACGAGGATCAAAAGGGCAATCCTTCCCTGAATGTATTGGAGGTGCAGCGTCTGATTCGCTTCATGCCCAAGGTGGTTATTGCCGTGGTACCCGGCTGGGCGGTCGGCGGTGGTCACAGCCTTCACGTAGTGTGCGACCTGACGCTGGCGAGTAAAGAACACGCCATATTCAAGCAGACCGATCCCGATGTAACGAGTTTTGACGGGGGTTACGGTTCTGCCTATTTGGCCAAAATGGTGGGTCAGAAAAAAGCGCGCGAGATATTTTTCCTCGGGCGCAATTACTCGGCTCAGGAGGCTTTTGAAATGGGGATGGTTAACGCCGTTATTCCTCACGATGAGCTGGAATCTACTGCCTGGGAATGGGCGCAGGAAATTCTCGGGAAGTCTCCCATTGCCATAAAAATGCTGAAATTCGCCATGAACCTGACTGACGACGGCATGGTGGGACAGCAGGTGTTTGCCGGGGAGGCCACGCGGTTGGCATATATGACCGATGAAGCCAAAGAGGGGCGCAATGCCTTTCTGGAAAAGAGAAAACCCAATTTTGAGAAAAAGTGGTTGCCCTGATCCCAAAAAGGTATCACAATGAATAAAGCAGGGGCCTTTGTCAAGGCGGCCAGGTTGAGAACTCTGCCACTCTCCATTTCGGGTGTGGTCGTGGGGGCAGCACTTGCATTCCGGCAGGATGAATTTCTGATTTGGGTCTTTGTCCTTTCGTTGCTGGTGACCCTCGCGCTCCAGGTATTGTCCAACTTTGCCAATGATTACGGAGACGGAGTTAAGGGCACGGATAAAAAGCGGACCGGGGAGCAGCGGTTGGTGGCCTCGGGTGTAATCTCCCCCAAAGCCATGAAAAATGCGGTAATCGTCAGCGCGGTGGTGTCCTTTTTGCTGGGGCTGGCGCTGATATTCACTGCTTTTGGCCCGGAGCAAACCGGCTACTTGCTCATTTTTGCCATTTTGGGAGTGGGTGCTATTGCCGCCGCCATCAAATACACGGTGGGCAAGGGGGCATTTGGTTACTCGGGACACGGAGACCTCTTTGTCTTTATCTTTTTTGGCCTGGTCAGTGTGATGGGCAGTTATTTTCTGTACACGAAAGAATTTCACCTGATCGCCCTGCTTCCGGCCTGTATCATTGGGCTGCTGAGTACTGCGGTGCTCAACCTGAACAATATGCGCGACCTGCGCAACGATGCTGTCAACAACAAGCGAACCACTGCCGTTAAACTCGGTCCGGGAAATGTCAGGTGGTACCATTTTGCACTGATCGAAACCCCCTTTTTGCTCGCGCTCATCCACCTTTTTATCTTTGCTGAAAAGCCGCTTGATTGGTTGATTTTAATTGCATTTGTTCCTCTTTTTGTCCATCTTTTCAAAGTGGGCAAAGTGGATGACCTGGAAAAATTGGATCCCGAGTTGAAAAAAGTAGCACTCAGCACTTTTTTGTTTGCCCTGTTGCTGGGAATTACCAGTGTTTTTTAAGAAAAAATCACCATTATGAAGGCCGACTACCACAAGTATATTCTGGATTTTAAAAACCCCGCCGGCACTTCCCGGGGCGTACTTCGCACCAAGGAGACCTGGTTTATTTTTCTGGAAGACGGAGGCAAAACAGGAGTGGGCGAATGCGGGATTTTGCGCGGGCTCAGTGCCGATGATGTACCCGAATACGAGGAAAAACTAAAATGGTGTTGTGACTACATAGAGCGGGGCCTGGAATTTTTACTGGATGAAATGAGGGCGTTTCCGAGTATCCAGTTTGGTTTGGAAATGGCCATTAAATCGCTACAGAGCCAAACCCCTTTTGAGCTTTTTCCATCTGCATTTACCCGAGGGGGAAAGAGCATCCCAATCAACGGACTGATATGGATGGGGGATGAAGATTTTATGAAAAAGCAGATACGCGAGCGGATAGAAACCGGATTCACCTGCATCAAAATGAAAATTGGAGCCATCGCCTTTGAAACGGAGTACGCTCTGCTGAAATCTATACGGGAGGAGTACAGCCGGGATGATATTGAATTGAGGGTGGATGCCAACGGTGCATTTGAGCCTGGTGAGGCTCTTGAAAAATTAGAGCGGCTGGCCAAATTGGATATTCACTCCATCGAACAGCCCATCAAAGCGGGGCAGTTGGAAGAGATGGCCGCCCTCTGCGAAAAATCACCACTGCCGATTGCGTTGGATGAGGAACTGATTGGTGTTTTTGAAAAAGAAAAAAAGGCGGAGGTAATCAATGCGATCAAGCCCCCGTACATCATTCTCAAGCCCAGTTTTGTCGGTGGCTGGAAGGGCAGTGTGGAGTGGATTGAGCTGGCGGAGGGTATCGGTGCTGGCTGGTGGATAACCAGTGCCCTCGAGAGCAATGTGGGACTTAACGCCATCGCCCAATGGACCTGGACTCTGGAAAATGACATTCCCCACGGCCTGGGAACGGGAAGCCTTTTCACTAACAATTTTGAAAGTCCGCTGACTGTCAGCCGGGGTACACTGCAGTACGATCCCCGCAAGCATTGGATTTTTTCCCTATAATGTATCCGGAATTGAAATCGGTTAAACGCCATGCATACTCCATCTCATAAAATCCACCCCTTATTCCGCATCGACGGTCACCCATTTGATTCGGAAGACCCTGGGGCGCTTAGCCGAATTTTAGCTAAAAGAGGTGATGAGACAGGACGTCAGATTGCTGAATTTATCGAGGAGTGGATCGAACCTGAGGAAAAGGTGGAGCTACAGACCTCCGGCTCTACCGGCAAGCCCAAAAAGATACTCGCCACCAAAGTGGCCATGACCAATTCTGCTTTGGCCACCGGGGCGTTTTTTGGTCTCAAAAGTAGTGACAGTGCATTGCTCTGTATGCCGGTGCAGTACATAGCCGGGAAGATGATGGTCGTCAGGGCTATGGTGTTGGGTCTGGAACTGGATTGTGTCACACCCTCCAAAGAGCTGGAAATTCCCGCAGAAAAAAAGTACCGGTTCGGTGCTATGGTCCCCATGCAAGTTGCGGCCAACCTGCATCAAATCAATAAATTTGAAACGATGATCGTTGGGGGTGCTGCCGTAAGTCCAGAACTGGAAAGCAAGCTGAAAGGACTACCCACCAAAATCTACGCCACCTACGGAATGACTGAAACCCTGACTCATGTCGCTGTGCGGAGGTTGGGGCTGGAGAAGCTTTACCGGGCCATGCCGGGGGTGACTTTTTCAGTGGATTCCAGGGAATGTCTGGTGGTGAATGCGCCGCGCATATCCCCGGAACCGGTGGTGACCAACGACGTGGTGGATCTGCGGGACGACGAGCGTTTTGAGTTGTTGGGAAGGTGGGACAATGTGGTGAATTCAGGCGGGGTAAAGTTGTTTCCCGAGAAGATAGAGCAAAAGCTGAAGGGTAAGATCGATGTGCCTTTTTTTCTCGCAGGAAAGGATGATCCCGAATTGGGTCAGAGACTGATTATGGTGGTGGAACAAGCCGGAGAGCCTCTCCCGGATGGTCTTTTTGACGAACTGGATCCGTATGAAAAGCCAAGGCGGGTTTATAGTGTGGATGCTTTTGAATATACGGGGTCCGGGAAGGTTGATCGGGGGCGGACGCTGGGGATGCTATTCCCATGAGTTAGCGGTAGGATGTTATGTTAAGGAACTAGTGGATGTATCAGGCCAAACCCTCCTTTCGAAATAGCTCCAGAAGTTCTTCCTCGCTTAATTCGGTAACTTTAGAAATGATCTTTATATCAACTCCCTCCGTGTAACAGCCAATTGCCGTTTCCTTTTTACCTTCCTTTCTACCTTCCTCTCTGCCTTCCTCTTTTCCCTCTTCGAAACCCATTCTCTTATGAGAATCTATGACGTTTTTAAGGTCGCGATGCTTTTTCAGGCTTTCCTCGTAGGCTTTGCGATCTGTCTTTTCCAACTTAAGAATTTCTGCTATTCCCATGACTTAGTAGTAGGATGTTTGGTTGAGGATTTGCTGGATGTATTAGGCCAAACCCTCCTTTCGAAATAGCTCCAGGAGTTCGTCCTGGTTTAACCCTGTGACTTTGGAAATTACCTTCATATCAAAACCCTCCTTGTAAAGACCGATTGCAGTCTTATGCTTTTCTTCAATCCTACCTTCCACTCTACCTTCCACTCTACCTTCTTTTTTACCCTCTTCGAAACTCATTTTCTTTTGAGAATCTATGACGTTTTTAAGGTCGCGGTGCTTTTTCAGGCTTTCTTCGTAGGCCTTGCGATCTGTCTTTTCCAACTTAAGAATTTCTGCTATTCCCATGACTTTCTTGAATATTTTTGATTGAAGTTTTTCCGGTAGTCTTTCTAAATACTCGAGCCTCGTTAATAAATACATCCATTTGTCAACATTGGTTTCCAACTCATCGAGATTTTTGTTGAACTTGGGTAT
>PWJP01000141.1 GCA_003559985.1 Saprospirales bacterium | reverse complement strand
CAACAACTCAGTGCCCTCGAATCCCCACAAGGTATTCGAAGCCTATCCCCACAGGACCAGGAGATGTACGTACAGGGAATCATACAACAGTCCCAGCAGTCTCTCCCGGCTGAAGAGGCGGCCCTCCTGTCTGAAGCAGTTGAGGAACTTGGATATGAAGACTTCCTCATCCTCTATTTCGTAGGGGATGGTGAAGAAGAAGAAGAAGAAGGAGATGAGTAATGCCCTGGAGTTCTAATAGCTACGGGTTCGGTACTCGTCGCCTATCAAACAATAGCCAAAACAGACGACCGGGTGGCTCATTCGCGGATTTTGCCTATGGGCTAGACACCGATGAGCGTCACTTATATGCGCAGGACACCGATGCCGCCTTCGAAGAGTGGCTACGGTACCTACGCCCGGGTAATACCCAACGACGGCAACTAGCTGAAACGTATAACCATCTATTGAATCGGTATAATTCCCAGCATGTGATTCAGGATGGAGGAGCAAACCCATACGATTCATTCCTACAGTATCTATCTGGAGTTAACCCTGAACGGGAGCTACGGCGAACATCGTCGAATATGCGTAATGCTCCCACTCGACAATTCGCACAACCCGCTCGTTGGGTAGCATTCTAGGAGAATAATTTATGCCAGCACCACAAATTACACCAGGAGCCGGTGGCGGCGGCCAGGCGCCGTACTCAACTCCCGGGTCTATATCGCCGTACGAAACAAACCGATTCGGTGAAAGTATTTACTACCGTCCCGGTCAACAAGTAAATGACCAGGACCAGGTTACTCGGATGTTCGATAATCCAAGCGTTCTTAATCGACACGCGATGGAGCATACTGGTAAGCGGCTAGCCCCATGGGGCCGGGCCCGTAACCTCTTCGAACAGAACGTAGCTCCCGGACTCGGAATGCTCTACAGTATTGTAAAGGACATGGGAGACGAAGGCCCTGGAGACCACGGCGGTTCAGATATTATTGGGTTCTCCCAAGATGTTATGGCCCAGCTTGTAGGTCAAGGGGGTGGCGATGGGTTTAACCTGGGCCGTGACCAGGTGATGCCTTTCCTACAGGAAGTGTTCGGTGAAGGTCGTAATCGAACGGCTGAAGCTATGCTTTACCACAACAAACTAGACACGGGCGCTGATAATGTCATCTCACTCCTTGGTACCGCAACCTTCTCTATCATGGACCCCTTCACCCGGGGAGCGTTCATGAGCCGACTAGAGGATGCTCGCGACCAGTGGGAGATGGAAGGGGAGGCAGCAGAACAAACGTTCGTTGACTACCTCATACACTCAGGATTCCTTACCGGGTGGGGCATCCTTTAACGAGTAAAGGAGAAGCCCTATGGACCGATTCTTAGGAACAATGCAGCGGGGAGTAGGCCAGGCCCTCGATGCACGCGATGCGTTTATGGGGTCAGCATCACGACGTGCCAATACCGCGTTCCCCTCACTCATGGAGTTAGCGGGTAACCAGAAAATTAACCAGAAGAAGGAACGGCAGAAGCAGCGTGAAGCTGACCGTAAAGCGATGCAAGAAGCAGACCGTCAGCGGAGAGCGGCGATAGAGGGGGAGGGTGACCCTGACGGAATGCTTCCCGAGGTTAGTTTAGATACTATCCAACGCGAAGGCAACCGTAGAACCTCCGGTGCGTCTCTCTATGCGAATGAAATGTCTTCGGGGGGTGTAGGCTCTGCGGGTTCGATGACGCGGCACACTCCCTTCGGCACACAAAATAACCATTTCTGGCGACCTAACCGAATGCCCGATGACTGGGGCACCGGGGATGGGAACATGTCACACCTCGGGGGTAACCAGATAGGTAACGCATCGAAGGCGAACACCCAACGAATTAAGGGGACTGATAGGTGGGATGACCTTATCAACCGTGTCTCTAAGGAGACTGGTGTAGATAAGGCCATCATTAAATCTATTATGGCGATTGAGTCGGGCGGCGATGCCCGAGCACATAGTCATGCCGGAGCGGTGGGGCTGATGCAGGTCATGCCGAACTACTGGCAGGGATTAGCCAATAATTATGGTGGCAACCTCTGGGACCCTTACACGAATGTGCGAACCGGTACACAAATCCTTAAGGATGCGTACCAACAGCACGGTAGCTGGGACGCGGCGGTTAACGTCTACTTTACTGGTAGTCCAAACCCTAACCCAAGTACTAGTGATGGTATCTCTACCGCTAATCAATACCTGCGTATGTTCCACGACAACCTCGCGTACCTTGGGTACTATGGGGCTGCCGGTGGAAACAATTCAGGGACAGGGCGAGCGAACAAGAACTCACAGTCTATTATTAACGAGGCTAGTAAGTACATGGGATGGCAGTATAACTACGGAGGGGCTAGCCCATCAACATCCTTCGACTGTTCGGGACTGACACAGTGGGCTTTTGCTCAGTCAGGTATCAACATTAGTAGAACCGCCCATGCCCAATGGCAAGGGTCACAAAAAGTTAGCGCGAATGACGCGGCGGCGGGTGACCTTGTCTTCTTCGAACGGACCTACGACAACCCACGAGGAGAGCGTATTACCCACGTAGGTATCTATCTAGGCAATGGACGTATGCTCCACTCAGGTAGTGCGGGTGTAGAAATTGTGGACTTAAACAGTGAGTACTATCGTAGTCGACTAGTAGGATTTGGACGGTATTAATGGCTGATGAACAGCGGCGTAAGGAACTAGAGAGTTTTGTCAGCACGTATGGCAACTCCCGTCGTACCGGGACCGCTATGCCGTCTGTTCAGGGTGATGAAGCCCCACAGCCACCTCTCGAAGAGATGGACGATGACGAGTTAAAGAAGGTGCGTCTCCACTCAGCTATTGCCCAGGTGAAGGGTGATATGGCCCGAGCCGAAGGGGATATACCGGACGAACCGGACCAGTCTTTCGCTATGCGAGCGTTAGGTACTGTCAGTTCCGGGGCCGGAACGGTACTCAGTGGCCTTGGCAGCGTACTGAACGCACCCCTCAAGTACGGACCACAATCTATCGTGGGTCTCGGTATGCGACAGCTTGCCGAAGAGGGGTACTACGAGGATGAAATGGCCGAAGCCATCCTGAATGCGGAGAGTAGTGGTACCTTTGGCGGACACGGCGCGTTTGAAGCCTACCGTGATGAAGCTGACCACGGTACCGCTCGACGATTCGCAACAGACGTTGCCATGGACCCTCTCAATATCGTGGGTGTAGGTGCAGTTGGACGGATTGGTGCCCGACTCACAGCGGCGGGCGTTATGTCACAAGGCTCACGAGCCAGTAAAGCGGTCTCACAACTCCATCAAGCGGATATGCTAGCGGGACGGGCTCTGTCGTTACCAATCACTGGACCGGTCTGGGCCGTCAGAAAGACGTTCAGACCACTCGATGATTGGTACTTTGCCCGTAACGGTAAGCGTCTCTTCGATGTAAGCGACCGCTTCAATGTCATCAAGCGAGTGGGTAAAGCGGTGAGTTTCATCACCGACACCCCCGCTTTCGAACGTATTCTCGGTACCCAAATGGGGCGAGGCAGTCTGAAGCAACAGGCTCGTGAGACAGCGGACAATTACTGGGAGTTCATTGCGCCACAACAGCGTCAGGGGGATAACACTAGCTTCAATGAGCTGATGGATGTTCTCAATGACGATGAGTTCACCCGTGTTTACCTTGAACTCTTCGACGCTAACACTGCACAGTACATGGGCCGAAACCGGGAGATGTACCAGCAGATTCAGAAGCCTTGGGTTGAAGCTGGACTTCACCGTGGTCTGATGAAGCGAGTAGACAGAACCTACTACATTACTGACAGAGCGGTGGCCCACTCCGAGATGGAGGATGTTCTCCGTACGCTGGGCTACTCCGTTCGGGATAGACAGGCCCTGCACCTGGGACTGGACGCGACCGCTAAGGTTATCGCGAACTCCCACAAGGCTAACCTGGCACGACTACGAGAGGAATTACCCACAACCCCAGGAATGCAGCCGGATGTGGAGAACGTACCCCGCATGGGGTCAGCTCCACCTCCACCCGCTCGTGAAGTAACGGGTACACCCCGTGCTCCCGAGAATGAGGGTGAGTGGAGAATGTCGGAGATTCTTCAACACGAAGAGGGCATCTACCGTAAGATGAAGTTTGAGGTTAGCCGGAATGCGGACGGTCCTCCGGTTGACGTCCGACACAGTAAGGGCAGTACAGGTAAGAAGAAGAAGGACCTGGTAGCGGCGGATGAGGCCGAGTTTCTAACCGTGTCCATCCGAGAGGATGCGAACGTTCAGGATATTTTCCGAGGCATCTTCGGTCGAACCACCCAACGGTGGGTATCGGACGATGACTGGCGTTGGATGGCCGAAGCCGTAACTCCAAACACTGCGGACAGCTTCCAGGCCCGACGTTCCGGCCCCGGGCTTATGGCCCGTGAGCCGCAGGATGAGATTAGTGATGCCCTTATCCAGCTCTTCCGAACCCAGCGACCGTGGGATAACCGTATTCAAGAAGTCTTTGATGTTGTCGAGGAATCATTCCGACGGTTTGACATGAATCGACAACTCACTGATGTCCGACCTCTTCGGAGGTTAGGTGAACTGGTGTCACGACGTATGACGGGGGATTGGTTAACCGTCCCTGAACT
>PWJP01000011.1 GCA_003559985.1 Saprospirales bacterium | reverse complement strand
CCAAAGCGGCGAACTGTGAAGCGGAAAAGGGCGTTGTCGAGATTTACGATGCTCATGCCCTTCGCCAGAAAAAATCCTCCGAGCAAGAGCCAGATCACATTACTGGTCCAGGCTCCGAGATATCGCTCTACCGGAGCACTTTCAGTCAGAATAAAGTCCGTCCCAAACCCAAAGGATAGCATGGCGATGAGGAATATCCCTACAGCAAAAGGTGGAATGGCCTCCGTCACCCACAGGCCTATGGATAAAATCGTGAGAAAAAAGACGTAATTGACAGCCTCACCATGACCGAGTCCCTGAAAAAACCAGGTGATGACAAATGCCAACAGGAAGTTGCCCGTAAAGGTAGAGGTGGTGAAGACCCAATTGAGCTTCAGTCGCTTGTACCATTTAGATGCGGCGCGCCTCGAATCATTGTCAAACATACTCGCGGAAGGATGTAATTTTATTCAATTAGCTCGATTGAATGATCAAACGGGCAATGCGGCAAAAATACACTTATTTCCTGATATCTTTTTTGTACTCCAATGCAGCTTTGACAAAGGCCACAAAAAGTGCATGGGGCTTCTCTACCCTGCTTTTAAACTCAGGGTGAAATTGCACGCCGACAAACCAGGGGTGATCCTCTAGCTCCACTATTTCGGTCAGTTGTAGTTCGGGATTGATTCCCGTGGTCTTAAGTCCGTGTTTCGCCAACTCATCTCTGTAGTCGCTGTTGAGTTCAAAGCGATGCCGGTGTCGTTCCTGAATAACAGCCGCTCCATAAGCCTTGTGAGCAAGCGAGTTTTTTGTCAGCTTGCAATCATAGGCCCCCAATCTCATGGTGCCACCTTTTTTGGTGACTTTTCGCTGAGATTCCATCAGATTGATGACAGGATTTGGGGTTTTCGAGTTAAATTCCGTTGAGTCGGCAGCTTTTAATTGCACTACATTTCTGGCAAACTCGATTACCGCGCACTGCATTCCAAGACATATTCCAAAGAAGGGGATTTTTTGTTCGCGGATGTATCTCAGGGCAATTATTTTTCCTTCAATGCCACGATCTCCAAAGCCGGGTGCCACCAGGACTCCGTGAAAAGAGCTGAGTTTTTCGATATCGTAATCGGAATTTTCAATGGCCTCGCTGTGAATGGGCACCACCTCTACCCTGGTTTCATTTTCCGCACCGGCGTGAACCAGCGACTCGTGAATGGATTTGTAGGCATCCTGAAGTTCGTTGTACTTTCCTACGAGACCAATTTTTACTGTATTAACCGGATTTTTCAATCTACTGAGAAATCCCTTCCAGGCGCTGAGGTCCGGTTCAGACAGGTCATTCAAATTGAGCATTTTCAAAGCCGTCTTGTCGAGGCCCTCCTTGAGCATCAGTAGAGGCACGTCGTAAATGGAGGGCGCATCAATGGCCTCGATGACCGCTTCGGTCTTCACATTGCAAAACAGTGCGAGCTTCTGCCTGATCTCGTCCGACAATTCATGCTCTGTTCGACATGCGAGAATATCCGGCTGAATTCCGTAGGTCAGTAATTCTTTAACTGAGTGCTGGGTAGGCTTGGTTTTCAGCTCTTTAGCAGCACTGAGATAAGGGATTAGTGTGAGGTGAATGACGATGGAATTTCCCCTACCAACCTCATTTCGAAATTGCCGGACAGCCTCAATAAAAGGCAGCGACTCAATATCGCCCACCGTACCACCCAATTCGGTAATCACGATATCGTAATTATCCTTTTCTGTCAGCAGCGAGATTCGTCGCTTGATCTCATCGGTGATGTGCGGAATCACCTGTACCGTCTTCCCCAGATAATCCCCGGCCCGCTCCTTTGAGATGACGGTTTGGTATATCCTGCCCGTAGTGACGTTGTTGGCCTGGCTGGTGGAAATGTTCAAAAAACGCTCATAATGCCCCAGGTCCAGGTCTGTTTCAGCGCCGTCATCCGTGACATAGCACTCCCCGTGTTCGTAGGGATTGAGCGTTCCCGGATCGACATTGATGTAAGGATCAAACTTTTGGATGGTGACTTTTAGGCCCCGGTCCTGCAGAAGCTTGGCAAGAGAGGCCGATATTATTCCTTTACCGAGAGAAGATGTTACCCCGCCCGTAACAAATATATATTTGGTCATTGCAAAAAAAATCTCTGTTACGGAATGCAAAGATAAGCCATTTAGCAATTGGTTGTCCGGTTTAACCAAATTCTTTTTCAAACAGCATGAAATTCCCGGGGATTGAGGAAAACTATGAATAAGGCATTGCGCATATTCAGGCATCGGGAATTGCGGCGGTTGGTTTAATAATACGCGCGGCCGTGCGTATCTGCAGGTATTGGTTCTAAAAACCATCCGCCATTGTCAGTACCCAATATAATCCCTCCAAACTTTGTGCTTTCTAAACTTTGTACTTTCCGAACTTTCTACTTACCCCAACACCCTTGAGGGATCACAGTAATTAACATTAAGTTAATATAGGAGGTGCGTGTAATTATTGAGCTATTGAGATTTTTGTGGCGGCTTAGCGGGTGTACCCGTGGCGCAATCATCATGTAATTAGCGAATGAGTATTGAATTATTGGTAATGTGGGGCGGGTTTATACTCGCATCTTACGCGGTGGTCGGGAACGACGCCATCCAGACCCTCGGGACATTTATCAGCTCCAATGAAAAACGGCCGTGGTATGTTCTCTGGATATTTGCATCAGTGGTGCTCACTTTCACATTGGTATATGGTTGGACTGTGAATCAGGGCGATGTATCCTACGCCAGATTGGAGCGCTATCCTCTACCCGATCCCCTCGCCTGGTACTATCTTTTGCCGCCTTTGGTGCTGCTCAGCATTACTCGCCTGGGAATACCGGTGAGTACGTCCTTTATGGTGCTCACCTTTTTCAATCCGGAAAACCTGGGATCAATGATGTTCAAGTCCGTATCGGGCTATTTTGTAGCACTTATTGCGGCTATCATCATTTACCTCATTGTTACCAACACCCTGGAGAGGAAATTCATGGAAAGACCCCTTAAAGGTCTAAATAAAACAGTGTGGTCCGTCTTTCAGGTTTTATCCACCGGTTTTTTGTGGTCCATGTGGTTGATACAGGATTTTGCCAACATATACGTCTATTTGCCGCGAGATCTCTCACTCACTGAATTGGTCATTTCACTGGTCATCATTCTCACCATGCTGGGAATCATTTTCAGTGCGCGAGGGGGAAAAATTCAGGAAATAGTCAAGGTGAAAACGAATACCACCGATATACGCTCGGCAACAATCATTGACCTCACTTACGGTATCATCCTGTACTATTTTAAGGAGCTGAACAACGTACCCATGAGCACGACCTGGGTCTTTATCGGTTTGCTGGCTGGTAGGGAATTGGCCGTTAGATGGAGGCTGGGAAAGCTGGACTCCAATGCCTGGAAAAATGTTTTTCTCGACCTCGGCAAGGTGACGCTGGGACTTTTTATAAGCATTGCGCTCGTTTATATTATCAGGGTGGTTGCGTAAACCCTCAAAAGCAGGAAATTTATGTGTTCCGAAAAAACAATCCTTTTTACCCGGTAACTTTACAAGCATGAAAAAAATACTGTGCCCGCTGGATTTTTCTGTTACCTCAATCAATGCGTTACATGCCGCCTGTGTAATCGGAGAAAAATACCAGACAGACGAAATACAATTGATTACCGTGCACACCGGCAAAGTCACCTCCGGGGCATATAGCAATGAGTTTTTCCAATTACTCTCAATGGCCAACTTCGACAAGGCGCTGGAAAAGGCCATTTCTCAGGCCAAAGAGCGAACCGGATACTCAGGTTCCTTCACCATAAAGTCAATCAATTCAAAAAATCGCGTTTCCTCCCTCATCAATCATACCGCCAAAGAAGGGCAATTTGACCTGATCTGCATGGGCACAGAGGGCCAAAACACCCTGCGCAAAGTCGTATTTGGAAGCACCACACAAAAAGTACTGGAGGAATCAACCACGCATGTGCTGGCAGTCCCGAAGAACTGGACTGTGGCAAGTCCTGAAAAAATAGCCCTCGGGATTGACTTTATGTACTTTGATCAAAGGCGGTTTGAGGAAGTTCACGAACTCATCTCAACACTCACCCCCAGTATCCACCTGTTTGACGTGAACATTGCCAACAATCCCCTTATGGAGGATAAAATGGCCGAAATAAAAAATAAGCTGGCCCACTACCCCGGTCTGAAATTTTCTCTGATAGATGCCATTGACGTGGTGAGCGGTATTCTGAAATTTACCGATCAAAATCCGACCGACCTGATCGTACTTCTCAGTAAAAATTACCGACTTATCGATCGTCTGTTCGAGCGCTCCTACACGGAAAAACTAGTGCTACACACCAGAACCCCGGTTTTGGCGCTAAAATTCAATTGACTTCACTCCCCTTTAGGACCCCGTGACCTGTCTAAACTCCTTAGCATTTTCAATTGCTCCTCCGGATCGGCTGGAACTTGTTGCCCAATCGCATCAAAAAATTCGTAAACAGCCTTATCCACAGGAAGATTTGGATAAAAATGGTCGCGACAGAAGTGGGCGTATTTAAACACCATAAAAGCATCCCACCACTGGAAAAGTCGCTTGGTATAACTCTCTGAAGATGCTGAGTGCTTACAAACCTG
>PWJP01000146.1 GCA_003559985.1 Saprospirales bacterium | reverse complement strand
GCCCGGCGAACCCCTGGATACCTATGTGCCACAAAGAAAATACGGGCTAATTTGTTGGGTTCCAGAACTATTTTTGGCTCAAAATGATCAATTTTCCAACATCGCAAAACTTTCCTGAACATAATCTGGGGAATCAAGCCCAAATTTTTGGAGAAAATCTGACGGACACACACCCTTTATCCGGTAATTTGATAGACTTGCGAATTTGAGGTATTCCTATTTGCCAAGTAGCCGATTGAAATGATCGCCTTATGGTCTCGCAAATATGATTTAAGGCAAAAAACCACTTGCCCTGTAAATCAACCCACAGTAACTCCAAAGGTACATACAAAATTCTGAAATTGACGCTTTGTTGTTTATTCAAGTAAGAGGGAAAGCCTGATATGCATGAAAAACATAAAGTAGTTTGACCAGGAAAAAAGGTCTTTGGGAAACAAAGGAGTTCAAAAACAGGGTCCAATACACTAAATTATTATCTTTGGGGTGATTGCCTGAATACCGGGCAGAGTAAAAAATGTACAGAAAGTATGAAATCCGGAGAAACCGGCAAATTGGTATGGATTACGGGAGCCTCTTCCGGCATAGGTGAGGCCCTTGCCAGGTGGTATAGTAAAAGAGGCTGGCGGTTGGTGTTAACTGCCAGAAGGAGGGATGCACTTGAATTAGTGGCCAAAGGGTTGGATAAGCCAGAAAATGCTCTGATTTTGCCCATGGACGTAAGTGAATTTGAGCGCTTTCCGGAAAGTGTGGATACAGTGCTTAAGCACTTTGGTCGCATAGACTGCTGTATTTTAAACGCGGGTATAAGTCATCGGTCCTATATCCGCGAAACGCGTTTTGAGGTGTTCAAAAAGCTGATCGATGTCAACTACCTGGGTACGGTTGCTCACGCAGTCGCTGTATTACCGGAATTCCGAAAGGCTGGCGCTGGTCACTTTGTGGTAATTTCATCAATGATGGGAAAGTTTTCATCCCCTGGTCGGGCAGGCTACAGTGGCTCCAAACATGCCTTACACGGTTTTTTTGACGGATTGAGAATGGAGGAACACCCCAATATTAAGGTCACCCTGGTTTGTCCCGGTTTTGTGAGTACGGACGTTTCTGCCAATGCACTTACAGGTGAGGGCAAGCCAAAAGGAACAGTTGATTCGACCACTGCCAAAGGCGTACCTGTGGACAAAGCAGCTAAAATAATTGCCCGTGCCGTAAGTAAAGGAAAGCGGGAAATTGCCTTTGGCGGGATTGAAAAAACAGGTTTGTGGCTAAAGCGTTTTTTTCCTTCCATGCTGGACAAAGTGGTACTCAGCAGTAAAAAGAACTGGGATATTGACCGGGAAGAGAAATAATTCATCGCATTAGAGGTCCAATAGAATATCTACCTCAATTGATATACACGGTCCCTTTCTTGCTCAGCCCATTCTGACCAATTGTGTTGGTGCTCATCCAGGAACCTGAGATTGGTGCGAATTTTCTTAAAAAAACCTTTTGCTTTAATGGTTTTGGCACCCATGCTTCTCAGGTGGTCCGTTTCCTCCTGACAGTCAATTAGCCAAAAGCCTTTTTCGTGGAGAATGCGACACAGGGCGATAAGCGCAAACTTTGAGGCATTGGGTCTGAGGGTAAACATAGACTCACCATAGAATATCCGTCCTCTGGAAACACCGTACAATCCACCCACCAATTTTCCAGCCTCCCAAACTTCCAGGGAGTGAGCCATCCCCTTTTTATGTAAATCACGGAAAGATTGAATAAGACCCTCCCCAATCCAGGTGCTGGCCGATCCATCGCGCTCCACGTTTTTACAATTTCGCATTACTTCCTCAAAACGCTGATCAAGGGTGAAGTCAAACTTCTTCTGATTAAATATGGACCTCATGCTTTTGGAAACCTTCACCTCATGGGGCAAAAGAATCATACGGGGGTTGGGAAACCACCAAAGAGGTACTTCTCCGGGATTAAACCACGGAAATATCCCATAGGTGTAGGCCAACTCCAATATATCGGGATGTAGGTATCCACCGAATGCAACCACCCCTTCGGAGTCAGCAGTTAGTGGATGGGGAAATGTGATCAATCGTCGTTTTTTTCAATCACTGCGGATAGTCCCCTGTCAACGAGAGCTGTTTTAAGCGGTCTCAAAACCTCCATGGTGGCAGATTTTACGGTTGCCTTCCCTTTGTAGTGAATAATAAGAGAAAGTTGTTCTGCCTGTTCCGAGGTGTGGCCGAGAATATCGATAAAGCACTCGATTACCCAATCAAATGTGTTGTGATCGTCGTTGTAAACAATCAAATCAGCTCGGTGACCTGAATCAACAGCCTCCTCGACCAATACTTCTTCAAATTCTTTGGGGAACTCGTCTCTTAAAATCTTTTCCATATTGATTGTCTTCACAGGTTTTATCGCTACCCAAAAGTAAGTAAAAAATCCGGGTCGAACAAATTTTAGTCATTTTTGAGGGACCGGATTTTGGGGGCTGAATATTCTGTCTTCAGGGCCCGGGCAGCAAATTGGTCACAATGGTTACTACTTTTTCATACCCTTTGACCAATTCGATTATTTGTTAGAGGAAAAACTAACGCAGCCAATGTGTATTCCTTATGGAATTAGAGGTAAAATTTCGGTCCCCTCAAATTTTATAATGATTTTAACATCAACCATATATTTTATGTCTTCTTACACTTGCAGAATTAATCTATGAAAAGGGAGCCAAATTATAAGCTTTTCAATGTAAAGCAGTGAGACCAGGCTTTCCCGATACGGTTAATCCGTTTTAGTGACAACAAATTATGCCAGTTTTTCTTAACTTTGCGTTCCATTAGATGAAAATTTGAACGTGCCTTTGCGGTGCGTAATGTTTTAAGTTATTAAATTGATTTATGGTTATATTGGCTTTTTTTGTTGGTCACTGGTACTTATCACTCTTTACTCAGACTTTTTTTCACCATCGTTACTCTGCTCACAAGCAGTTTACCATGTCGCGTTTTTGGGAAAAGACCTTTTTTGTAATATCCTTTATTTTCCAGGGTTCCTCTTATCTCAGTCCGTATGCATATGGGATTATGCACCGCATGCATCACGCATATGCTGACACGGAGAAAGATGTGCACTCTCCGAAGTACGACTCGAATTTCTTTTCAATGATGTGGCGCACCAAACTCATTTACGAGGATATTTTCACCGGAAAGTTTCCCGTAGAGGAAAAGTTTAAAAAAGATGTACCGGAGTGGCACGCATTTGATCGAATAGCTTCTCACACCTTAACTCGCGCTATGTGGGTCGGTGTTTATATAGCTTTTTATGCCGTATTTGCCACTCAGTGGTGGATGTTCCTTTTGGTGCCCATACACGCTGTAATGGGACCTTTTCACGGTGTTATCATCAACTGGTTTGCGCACAAGTACGGATACACCAACTTCAAGGTGAAGGATACTTCGAAAAATCTGTTGCCGATAGATATCCTGATGTTGGGAGAGGGTTTTCACAACAATCACCACAAAAACGCCTCAAGACCCAATTTTGGTGTTAAGTGGTTTGAGTTTGACCCCATCTATCCGATCATACTGTTTTTCAACAAAGTGAATATCATTCGCCTGAACAAGGCGCATGCGTGAATTTCGACCTCAAGATGAAAGAAGTCGAAGGTCCAATTAATTTCATTGCGCCATGTCAACAATTAGTACCTGGAGAATCAATGATGCGGATGTTCCGGTTAAAATTGTTTACGAGAACAGGAACAATGCGCGATTTTCTCTGACAGCCAGATCGTTTGTACTTCGCATACCCGGTTTTGCAACTGTACAAACCAAAGCTGAAATGAAGGAATCTGGAAAAAGGTGGATCGAATCCACTATTTCCAAGAAACCTGATCTTCTGAATTTATTCGCACAAAGAATTTACCGGAACGGTGATACCATCAGCACTTTTGATCGTGAAATTAAGGTTGCGGTCAACAGGGAGCCGGATCGAAAGGGTCTTACACTCTCCCTCAAATCAAATATTCTCGAAATCAACACAGGCGAACCGGAAGTTAAAGAGTTGGAGGGTGAAGGGGTTTCAAAGACCGTCCAAAAGGCCTTTGCGAAAATTTACACTTTGCTGGTAACGAAAAGAGCGTTAGACCTTGCTGAGAAAAAGGAGCTTCCCACTTTTGAGAAATTGAGGCTGACATATATGAGTTCGCGCTGGGGTTCTTGTTCATCGAAAAAGGGCAATCTGAGCATTAACACCAAATTGTTACTCGCACCTGTGGAGGTATTGGATTCAGTAATTATTCACGAATTGGGCCATTTGGTTTACGCCGATCACAGCAGAAATTTTTGGAAATTAATCGATGAAAAGGACCCCAATCACCGGCAACACAGCAACTGGCTGAAAACAAATGGGACGAGACTTCAGTTATGATTTGCGCCCCGGGCTGTGTGAGTTTGAATGTAAATAGGCGCAATTTTTGCCCCACAGCACCAAAATGGAATTGGGTAACCAATAAATCGCCATATTTGCGGTTGGAAGATATTAATATCACCATGCAGGACTGAAAAATTATGAACCAGGTCGATAGAAAACTACTGTACAACAAAACCTACTACAAGGGTGAAGAATACCCCTGGGTGGTTCTGGTACACGGTGCCG
>PWJP01000149.1 GCA_003559985.1 Saprospirales bacterium | reverse complement strand
TCTTCGGTGGTTATCACCTCTCGGGGTTTTTCCTGGGGGCGGTTTTGGCAGGTCTGGTAGCTGCAGCAGCCATTACGTGGATTCAGCAAAATCTCCCAACCAAAAATGACGCTGCCATCGGAATAATTTTCACCGTAATGTTTGCCGCCGGTGTCATAGGTATTTCCATACTTTCCAGAAATGAGGGGGTACATTTAGACTTGCAGGACTTTTTGTTTGGCAATATTCTCGGGGTGGGAACCGAAGACCTCTGGCTCAATTTACTGATAGCCATTGCTGTAGTGGGAAGTGTTATGTTCTTTTTCCGATACTTCTTCATCACTACTTTTCAGGAATCGTACGCCAAAGCCATGGGAATAAAAAGCGGGGTGGTTCACTACTACCTGATGCTTTTGCTGTCGTTTACGGTAGTGGCATCTCTTCAGACTGTAGGTGTGATTCTGGTGGTCGCCATGCTCGTTACACCCTCTTCGACTGCCTTGCTCTGGTCTGACAATCTGAAGCCGGCACTGGCCATTTCAGCGGGTTTTGGAACAATGTCTGCCATTTCAGGACTCGTGGCAGCCATCTATCTGGAAATCCCACCGGGCCCTGCCATGGCAATTTGCGCCTTTATCTTTTTTCTGGTGTCCGCATTGGTTTCACCCAAAAAAGGCTATTTATTTCAGCATTTCCGCAAGCAAAAATACAGGGCGAAGATTTTGTGGGAAGATATATTGAAATACACCTTTAAATTCGGTCAAAAGGAACCAGTCACCACAGGTCATGTGAGTATTGGCATAGAGCGAGAACCCCGCGAAGTAAAAAAGGCTGCAAAAAAAATGCTTAGAAAAGGACTGCTTTTGAGGTCCAACGGTGGTTACAAATTGACGGAAAAAGGTGCAGCCAGAGGCAAACAACTCGTCCGGGCGCACAGACTTTGGGAGACCTGGCTGGTGGGAAAAGCCGGACTGAGTGAAGACCAAATCCACGAAGACGCTGAATATTATGAACACCTGCTCAATGAGGACATCCTGGACCAAATTGATGCCAGTCTTAATTTCCCTAAAGTGGACCCGCACGGCACTCCCATCCCTCAAAAATACCAACGCAAAAAGATTGACCTGAATCATCTCAAGGCCGGGGACCGGTTTTTATTCCCAAAAGAAGACCCGGTGATTGAGAAGCGTGAATCTGAAACCGGCAGCAGGCTGAAGGGACGGATTTATCAATTGAAAAGCACCACGGAAAATGGCTTGATTATCTCAGAACCTGGAAAAAAGACGGTGGTAAATATGCCTGTGCAAGAAACCTTGCTGGTGGAGAAATTAATTGAACTCCGCGATTGATTTTGGGCATCAATCCGTATTCAAATTATTTCCAGGATGGAATTCCTCAATAGGGATTGGAACATCAGGTAGTATGGCGGGTTTCTGACATCCAATGAATAATTCTCAAATTACTGGTCCTGTTCCTTGAGAGCCTCCACCTTTTTTATGGGTTCGAGCCCAATTTCACTTCCCTTCTGCAGCATCAGTTCAAAGGCGGCATCAAATTCATTGGGAATATCCCCCTCGAGGATGGCTTCCCTTATGGCATCTTTGATAATTCCAACATTTCTGGAGGGTTTAATGTCGAAGGCCTTCATAATGAGTTCACCGCTGATTGGAGGTTGCCAGTTCCGTATCTTATCCCGCTCTTCCACCTCGACGATTCGCTCCCTGACTTTTTGATAATTGGTTAAAAAGCGCTTTACTTTCTCCGGGTTTTTAGAAGTGATGTCGGCCTCACAGAGCAGCAGTAAAGAGTCGATATCCTCTCCGGCATCGAACAGCAACCTGCGCACTGCCGAATCGGTAGCTTCCTCTTTTGTTAGAGCAATGGGACGCAGGTGCAGCATTACCATTTTCTTTACAAACCGCATGGGCTGTCCCATCGGTAGTTTTAAGCGCTTGAATATGGGAGGGACCATTTTGGCGCCCACCATTTCGTGTCCGTGGAAAGTCCATCCGTGGGCCTCTTCAAATCGCTTGGTTTTCGGCTTCGCAACATCGTGAAGGAGCGCAGCCCAACGCAGCCAAATATCAGAGCTTTTATCACTCAGGCGGTCGAGCACTTCCAAAGTGTGGTAAAAATTGTCTTTATGTGAAATCCCCTTCCGTTTATCCACGCCTTTGAGCTTCGATATCTCGGGGAGAAAATAGGGCAGCAAACCGGTTGAATCCAGCAACTTAAATCCAATGGAGGGTTTGCCGCAGGCCATTATTTTCTGCATTTCTTCCTTGACCCGCTCCATAGAAATAATTCGAATGCGGCTTGCGGATTTGACAATGCCCGCCAGGGTTTTCTCACTGATTTCAAAATTGAGTTGGTTGGCAAACCTCACGGCTCTGAGCATTCGCAAGGGGTCGTCAGAAAAGGTAGCCGCCGGCTCTACCGGGGTTCGAATTATGCCGTCCTCCAGGTCTTTCATGCCCCCGAATTTATCGACAAATTCTCCCAGACCATCAGCCCGGAGTTTGAAAGCAAGCGCATTGACTGTAAAATCTCTTCTGTTGAGGTCGTCCTGCAGCGTGCCGGGCTTTACAATGGGCTTTCGCGAGTCTTTGGAATAGGATTCTTTTCTCGCGCCCACAAACTCCACTTCCAATCCGTTGGTCTGCAGCATGGCTGTTCCAAATCGCTTAAAAACAGTGACTTTAGGACGCTCCTCAATCCTGGCAGACACCTCATTTGCGAGTTGGATTCCATCTCCCACGCAGAGTATGTCAATATCTTTACAGGTTTTTCCCAGGAGTTTATCCCGCACATAACCGCCCACCACATAGGCACTGACTCCCAATTCGGAAGAAACCCTGCCTACCAGTTGCAATAATTCCTTTTCTTTCTTACTGAGTTTTATATTCACTTTACCAATTGGAGTTCGTCAACATGGCTGTAAGCTCGATCCATTTCGGAGAGGATTTGATGGAGTTCTTCAGCAGTGGGGGCCTGAACCAGTCTGGACCTCCAGGTTTTGATTTCGGGGAGCCCTCTGAAGTACTGGCCGTAGTGCCGCCTCATTTCCAGGACACCCAGCTTTTCACCTTTCCAGCTCACAGAGTGGTCAATGTGTCTCTTGACCACAGCTATTTTATCTTTGATTCCTGGGGAAGGTAGCATTTCCCCGGTTTCAACAAAGTGCTTTATATCTCTGAAAATCCACGGATTTCCGATACTGGCTCTCCCAATCATCAATCCATCGACTCCGTATCTGTTTTTGTATTCCACTGCCTTTTGGGGAGAATCGATGTCCCCGTTTCCAAATACCGGAATATGAATTCTGGGATTCTCTACAACCCTGGCGATATGAGTCCAGTCAGCTTCTCCTTTGTACATTTGTTTTCGGGTGCGGCCGTGGATAGATATCCCCTGAATGCCCACATCCTGCAAGCGTTCAGCCACCTCCTCAATATAGATACTGTCGTTGTCCCACCCCAGCCGGGTCTTCACGGTCACCGGCAATTTGGTGGATTTGACCACGGCATCCGTAAGTTTGACCATTTTATCGATATCTCGCAGAATCCCCGCACCGGCCATTTTGCACACCACCTTTTTTACCGGACAGCCGTAATTGATATCCAGTACTTCTGGTTTTGCTTCCTCCACTATCTCAGCAGCCCGCATCATGGAATCCAACTCGGCACCAAAAATTTGCACTCCGATGGGCCTTTCATTTTCGTAGATATCCAACTTTTGGAGGCTTTTTTCAGCATCCCTGATAAGGCCCTCCACTGAAATAAACTCGGTGTACATCATATCACAACCCTGCTCCTTGCAGAGAAACCTGAAAGGTGGGTCGCTGACATCCTCCATGGGGGCCAAAAGCAGCGGAAAATCTCCTAATTCTGTTTTTCCTAATTTTGCCATAGTCTGAAAAAGCGGTGCAAAAATACCGCCTATTTTTTTCTATTCAAAGAACGGGCCCCACTCAAAAAAATTAAGTGCAGATTGAACCACCTATTATTTAACTTTTTGTCCCGAATCCCTCGCGTCTGAAATCGCCCACAGCCTCTGCGCTGCCATCGGCTAATCTTCGAACTGCGTGGACGCCCCCAAAAAACAGTGAATGGCCCTTCCACAACTTCAGTGGTTTGTTGGGTTCAAATTTCTCTTCAATGAAAGGGGTCGCCTCCAAATGAAAAAACCGGTCGTCCAAATGCAAGCGTTTTTTCTCCACAGCTTCCCGAAGTGGCATATCCGCGGCCAGCAAATTCCAGATTACGCAAGTCAGCGCATAAGGGATTCTGCCGGCACCACCCGTTCCCAGGACGACCCTTTTACCATCACTTCCCGCTATCACAACCGGGTTCATCATTGAACTGAGTCTGGTATTGGGAGTCCATGAGTGGTATCCTCCGGGGAGTAGCGCACTCTCACCCAGCATGTTGTTCATGTGAATATGAGACTGTGGGTCAAAATGTCCATTTCCCTCCCCGATGGTGGTGGTGAGTGCTGCGCAATTTCCACTGGCGTCTATTATAGAAATATGACTGGTACTACCCCACTTTCGATTGAACTCATGTGCCACCCAGTTTTTTAAAGCTTCAGGGTCTCTCTGCAATTTACCGGCCGCAGAAAAGGCATTGAAAAATGCGGTCAGGTACTCCCGGTCGAAAAAATCGAATGACTTTTCTTCAGAAAACAAATGCGTCAACGCCCGGGCCATTATCGCCCCTCC
>PWJP01000240.1 GCA_003559985.1 Saprospirales bacterium | reverse complement strand
CTGAGATGGATGCCCTCGAGAATGCGGGCAGGCAAGCTGCATCAGTTTATCGGAAATGTGTATTGTACACCACTCTCTCGCCCTGCGCCATGTGCTCCGGCGCGATTTTACTCTACGGGATACCAAAAGTTGTGATAGGAGAAAACATCAATTTTATGGGTGAAGAGGAACTTCTCAAAAGTAGAGGAGTGGAGTTGATTGTCTTAAATGACCGAGAATGTATTGAGATGATGAAAGAATTTGTCACCGAAAAACCGGAGTTGTGGTACGAGGATATTGGCAAGTAAGCCAGCCGCCAAATCCCATTTCTCAATTCCACATTTTTTGAAGCTTTTCGACCTCAAAACCAACCTGATATAGCTTTCCAGCCGGTGCACCATCAGCAGGATACCTTATTCATTTTTCGATCTCCCGGCCGATCTAACCGGGGACAGTAGAACCCACCTGAGCACTTAAGTTCTTAAAAGTTATTAAGAATACCAACATACCGCTATTTTTGCAACTTAATTTTGTCAAAAGTTAACCATGCTGCTATACACGCATACGGCCTCCCTGTTGTCTGATTTTTTTGCAGACGAATACGACCTGGAGATAAATGCCGACCAACTTCAATTTGCTCCTACCAGGAAGGAATTCGAGGGGGATTACACCCTGGTTGTTTTTCCATTGGTGCGCTTTATGAAAAAGTCCCCGGAAGAATGCGGTGAAATCCTGGGACAGTATTTAATGGAGCGCTCTGATTTTATCGACGGATACAATGTCGTGAAGGGGTTCCTGAATTTGTCCATGTCTGTCCACTTTTGGAAGGAGAGCCTGAAAATGACGGCCGATCCGGCCAAAATGACGGCAAGTACGGAAAATAAAGGTACGCTGGTAGTGGAATACTCCTCTCCCAACACCAACAAACCACTGCACCTCGGACACATAAGGAATATCCTCATCGGTTGGTCAATGTATCGGATTCTGGAGCGCTACGGCTACGAATTGGTGAAAACCCAAATCGTCAACGACCGCGGGGTGGCTATTTGTAAGAGCATGCTGGCATGGGAAAAATTCGCCAATGGAGAAACACCTGAAAATTCCGGAATTAAAGGTGATCACCTGGTGGGGAAATACTACGTAAAATTTGACGAGGAACTGCGGGAAGAATATCTCCAATGGCTGGATACCCCGGAAGCGGATGAGGCTTTTAAATCCAATGCAAAAAAGGACGAATCGAAGGAGGCTTTTTTCAAACGTTGGAAAAATGACTATTTTAATAAGGTCAGCCAACTTGGATCGGAGGTCCGGCAGATGCTCAGAGATTGGGAATCCGGTAAAGAGGAAGTAGTACATCTTTGGAAAACCATGAACACCTGGGTGTACGATGGTTTTGACGAGACTTACGAAAAACTGGGTGTTGATTTTGACAAAACCTACTACGAATCTGACACCTACAAACTCGGTAAAAATCTGGTCAACGAAGGCCTGAAAAAAGGGGTGTTTTTCACCGAGGAGGATGGTTCTGTTTGGGCAGACCTGACTGACGAGGGCATGGATAAAAAGCTTTTACTGCGAGGTGACGGAACTTCTGTTTATATGACCCAGGACCTCGGTACCGCTAGAGTTCGGTACGATGATTTTAAAATGGACCGCATGGTATATGTGGTTGGCAATGAACAGGATTATCACTTCAAAGTGCTTTTCAGTATTCTTAAATTACTGGAGGAACCCTACGCCGATGGTCTTTACCACCTCTCTTACGGAATGGTGGACCTGCCGGGAGGTAGAATGAAAAGCAGGGAGGGAACCGTGGTGGATGCCGATGACCTGATAGCAGAAGTGGTACAGATAGCAGCAACCAATGTCCAGGAGCGCGATGGGATGACAAGCCTCAGTCTGAAGGATCAGGAGGAGAGTGTGCGGAGGATTGGAATGGCTGCTTTGAAATACCAGTTGCTAAAGGTCAATCCCAAAAAACGCATGGTCTTCAATCCCGAGGAATCGGTTGACCTGCAGGGCCATACCGGACCCTATATTCAAAATGCTTTTGTGCGTATAAAATCAATACTGAGGAAGTTGGACGAATCAGATGACTTCGATAGTGAGGGAAGTATTGATGACTATTTTTACCTCAAAGATCAGGAGCGAGAGTTACTCAAACTCTTACTTTCGTATCGCGAGGTGATTGAGCGCGCCGCATCTGATTGTGATCCTGCGCACCTGGCAAATTTTGCTTACCAACTTGCAAGAACCTACCACCGCTTTTATCACGAACACCATATTATCAGAGCAGAATCCGATGCCGCAAAAGCATTCAGGGTTAAATTATCAGGAGTGGTGGCTTCTGCACTGGAGGACTCCATGTTTTTGTTGGGTATTGAGATGCCCGAACGAATGTAAATTATCATAAAACACAGCAATGAGCGAAAAAGAATCAGTCAACTTCATCGAGCAAATTATTCAAAATGACCTCGCGGAGGGCAAATTTCCCGAAGGTATAAAAACCCGGTTCCCACCCGAACCCAATGGCTACCTCCATATAGGTCACGCCAAGTCGATCGTACTGAATTTTGGTCTGACCCAAAAGTATAAGGGAACCACCAACCTCAGATTTGACGATACCAATCCGGAGACGGAAAGCACGGAATACGTCAACTCCATCAAGCGAGATATACGCTGGCTGGGCTATGACTGGGAGGACCGGGAGTACTACACCTCGGATTACTTCGATCAGTTGTATGATTTTGCCGTGAAGCTGATAAAAGAGGGTCTGGCCTATGTGGACGATTCTGATTCTGATACCATACTGGAGCAAAAAGGAACGGTAACGGTGCCCGGCACTGAGAGTCCATTCCGGTCCCGTCCGATGGAGGAAAATCTGAACCTCTTTGAGCGTATGAAAAACGGGGAGTTTGAAGAGGGAACAAGGGTGTTGAGAGCCAAAATAGACATGGCCTCTCCCAATATGCACATGCGGGACCCGGTAATCTATCGTATTAAGCGCATGGCGCATCACCGAACGGGAAACAAATGGAATATTTACCCGATGTACGATTTTGCGCACGGTCAGTCGGATTCCATTGAAGAGATTACCCACTCGCTTTGCACCCTTGAGTTTGAAAATCACCGACCGCTCTACAACTGGTTGATTGAAAAGCTGGAAATATACCCCTCCAGACAGATTGAATTTGCCCGACTTAACCTCAATTACACCGTAATGAGCAAGAGGAAATTGATGCAGCTGGTCGACAAGGGCGTGGTGTCCGGTTGGGATGATCCGAGGATGCCCACCATATCCGGTATGCGTAACAGGGGCTACACGCCGGCTTCGATCCGCCTTTTTTGTGAAAAAGTGGGCATAGCCAAAAGAGAAAATGTCATCGATATGTCCCTACTGGAATTCTGTGTGCGCGAGGACCTGAACAAAGTAGCAGAGCGCAGGATGGCTGTGTTGAATCCCGTTAAACTGATCATTGAAAATTACGATGAGCACAAGGAGGAAATGCTGCCCGCCGTAAACAACCCCGAGGACAAAGAAGCCGGGGAGCGGGAAATGCCCTTCTGCCGGGAATTGTACGTGGAGCGCGATGATTTTATGGAAGATCCTCCTAAAAAGTTTTTCCGGCTGGCTCCGGGCAGGAACGTAAGACTGAAACACGCCTTTATTATTCACTGCACTGGTTTTGAGAGGGACGAAAACGGGGAATTGGTGGAGATCAGGGCTGAGTATTACCCGGATTCTCGCAGCGGCAGTGACACTTCGGGAATTAAAGCAAAAGGTACCCTTCACTGGGTCAGTGCAAGACATGCGGAAGATGCCGTTGTGCACATGTACGACCGGCTGTTCAAGGTGCCCGAGCCATTGGCTGATAAAGAGGTTGATTTTTTAGAGCATGTCAACGAGGACAGCTTGAAGGTTATTCGCGGAGTGAAAATTGAACCCTCACTCACTGAATCGGAACCCCTTAAAGCCTTTCAGTTTTTGAGAAAAGGGTATTTCGTAAGAGCGGAAAACTCAGAGCGAGACCTGCCCACCTTTAACATGACAGTGGGATTGAGGGATAGCTGGGGAGGTAAACAGAAGAAAAAGAAGTAATATATCTCTACTCCCGGCATCAACAATAAGGTCGATTTAGTGGCAAGCTGATGGATGGCTAATGTAAGGCTGTTTTATGAGTTCGGTTGTTAAAGAAAAGGGCACAGCAAGCCACTTCCGTTTATCCCGGACATTGCGAGGCCACTAAAGCGGTACTTAGAAATGGAAAGGAACGAAAACTCCCCTCTGTATCAAGTGAGGTAATTCACCGGATCATCGGGATATGCGTTGGCGTAGGCATACTTGATGATATCAAATGAGGTCACCAGTCCTACTAACTTGTCATCATCGTCCACAATTGGAAGTGCGTGGAACCAGTTTCTCAGAAAAATATCCGCTGCGGCACCAATTTTATCGTGCGGCCCCATCTTGGCAATTTTCGTGGTCATCACGCTTTTGGCCTTTATTTTGGTGTACTCCTCAAAGGGCCTGTTTAACCACAGCAGGTCAGAGGTTGTGACGAGCCCCATTATGTGCCCATTTTTGGTGATTGGCAGGTGGTGGATTTTTCTGGACTTAAAAATGTCCCTGATCTTGTCCAGCGTCACTTCCGGAGAGGCTGTGATCAGGTTGGTTGTCATTATGGTTGATACTGGTTCGTTCATAAGAATAAAATTTTGGATAAAAGTAATACAATATT
>PWJP01000291.1 GCA_003559985.1 Saprospirales bacterium | reverse complement strand
AGATGAAGAAAAACCTGGTGGGAATTCAACAAATTGGGATAGGGCTGAAAAATGCCCGCGAAGGATGGAAGTGGTATCGCAAAGTATTTGGGATGGACATCAAGGTCTTCGAAGATACCGCCGTGGCCGAGCTTATGTTGCACTACACCAACGACCAGGTCTGTGAACGCTACGCCGCACTGGCCATGAATATGGAAGGTGGGGGCGGTTTTGAAGTATGGGAGCACACCGGCATGGAACCCAAAGCACCCGTTTTTGACACCCGGCTGGGAGATTGCGGAATATACATCTGCAAGATGAAAACCCGCGATATTGAGCGCTCGTACAAATTGCACACCGAAATGGGGGTGGCAATCCTGAGTGAGCTGAACCGGGGACCGGACGGAAGTCACCATTACTACCTTCGCGACCCCTTCGACAACCTTTTTGAGGTCGTAGAAGCGCAAGAGCACTACAAAAAACAAAAGTCACCCACCGGTGGAGTTTACGGGGCGGTAATCGGAGTTTCAGACATTGATAAGGCCATGGAGGTGTACGCCGGAATTTTGGAGTACGAGGATGTCATTTGTGATGAAACCGGCCAATTTGATGAGTGGGCAAAACTACCCGGTGGAGAACAGAACTACCGGCGCGTGGTACTTGCACACAAACCCCGCAAGGGCCCCTTCAGTAAGTTGCTGGGACCGAGTCGCATTGAGCTGGTACAGGCCCTGGACCGCAAACCCGGCCACATTTTTAAAGACCGCATCTGGGGAGAACTCGGATACATTCACCTCTGCTTCGACGTAAAGGGAATGGACCACCTGGAGAAGGAATGCCGTGAAAAGGGTTACCCATTTACCGTAAACAGCGCTAATAGCTTCGACATGGGAGAAACTGCAGGTCAGTTTTCCTACATTTCAGACCCCGATGGCACACCCATCGAATTTGTCGAAGCCCACAAACTCCCCATTATAAAAAAACTGGGCTGGTTCATGGACCTGAAGAAAAGAGGCCCTGAAAAAAGCCTGCCCAACTGGATGATCAATACCCTTCAATTTCGTCGGGTCAGGGATTGAGTTGAAAGTTTAGAAAGTACAGAAAGTACAAAGTATGGAAAGTGGAAAGTTGATATAGACCATTAGGGTTTATTGTCGATATCTGTAGATACGCACGGCCGTGCTTATTTGAAATAACAAAGAAATTGTATCCGCCAGCTACAAATATCCTCCAGTTTTTAAAATTCCAGGAAATAGAAAGAACAACGGCTACATCGTGGTCGCGCCGAAATAAGCCTTTGCCCATGGTCCAACAACCGCTCCGCAGACTCACCAAATCACAACTGTTTATGGTCCACCACAGGGGAACAGAGATCACGGAGGATTTAATTGAAAGTGGAAAATTCGGGTGTGGTGTCTGGCGTCGTGTGAGGCAATTAGTAAATTGCGTGTTTTGGGGGCTGAAAGACTGGCCAAATACATCAGGGATTACCTCCCTGGATTCTCAAGACTTTTTCCAGAAAAATACTCCAAAATCATAATCCCTGCGAAGAGATATACTGCCGGCTACATTAAGGCGGCGGACCTGAAAACCACTCACCAAATCACAGACTCACCAATTCACAACTGGAAAAGCCTGCCCCGATATCACAAAAACCACCAAGTGGCTTAAGCCAATTTATTAAAACAGCCTACCTTTACGGTGATGGAGATTGCTTAACGCATCTGCGCCCGGTCCGGGAAATCAATGTTGAAGTGTGGACGCGGGAACCGATGCGGACAGTTTTTTGCTCAATAGAGCGAGAAGAAAAAAAGGAAAGATGGCACAAATTCTACTTCTGATGTTTGGCGGAGCCATAGGGGCTGCCGCGCGGTATTTTACCTCTGTATTTACGCACAAGTGGCTCGGAATGGGTTTCCCCTGGGGGACTCTGGTAGCAAATTCCCTGGGCGCATTAATTATTGGTGTCCTCTGGGGCTTGTGGGAGAGGAAAGGTATGAGCGTGGAGTTAAAATCTTTTTTGTTTGTGGGCGTACTCGGCAGTTTTACCACCTTTTCCACATTCAGTCTTGAAAACCTCAATCTTTTGAAATCAGGTGAGTACAAACTGGCCCTTTTCAATATTCTCGCAAACAACATACTCGCCTTAACACTTGTTATTCTGGGATATGTATTGGGCAGATGGTTTTCCCAGTGGACCCAATCTGAATAATGAAAAGGGGGGTCCGAAACATTATCCGGAACCCCCTAACCTAAAGAGAAAACTGAATGATTCTTTAAAAGTGGTTTCAGGTAAGTCCACCACACATATTTGAGGTTTCTATCCAGGGCAGGAGGGCATCCCAGCCCATTGGTTGAACCACCACCCGCCAAAATACGATGAGCAGACTGGCGATTAAAAGTATGGGTCTCATCGGCTTGAGTTTGCGCTTAAAAGTCGGGGAAAGCATATTGCCGGCCAGCGGTATCATCAGCAAAATGGGCAGAGTGCCCAGACCGAAAGAGAGCATGAACACCACCCCGCTTCCCGTGGAGCCCCATGCCAGTGAAGTGGCCAGCGCAAAGTAAACCATTCCACAGGGCAGTAACCCATTCATTGCACCCAGGGCAGCGCGCCCGCCGGGACCAGTGGTATTGGCCGCCTTCATCCACCATTTTTGAAAAAGTCCCCTGTTTAGTATATTCACATGCAGGTCGCTCCGCCACGCAAAGGCCAATCCGACAGCCAACAAAAGGAGAATGACAAAACCGGCAAAAATGTGAAAGCCGGCAAAGGATATCAGACTCCCCAAAAAGCCGGAGACTACCCCCAAAAGTCCGTAAATGCTTATTCTACCAAGGTGGTAAGTGTCCATCCACCACGGATACAGCACCGATTTGTTGGGGAAAGAAGCTACCAGTGGACCGCACATACCGAGGCAGTGAAGTCCCGAAGCAAGCCCCATCAATAAACCAGCTGTAATTATTTCCACCTTAATTTAGATTTACACGCTCTTCAAAATAATAAGGGGTGCCATCCTGACTCCATCTGAGTTTCAGGATAAAATTCCCCCTGGTCAAATGGGGCGCAGGAACGGTAAAGTACGCCTCTTCGTGGTCCTCAAACTCAAATTTGTAATCCTGCTGATAGCGCATGACATTGTACAGCCACAACTCACCAGATTTGGGAGTTTTTTCGCTCAGCGACTCAGGCAGGTGAATGTACATTCCACTGTCTTCGAAGACAATCTCCGGCTTTTCTCCTAGATCTCTAAGATTGAATGTCCCGTCAATAACATCCTGTTGGTGAAGTTCCCTTTCGTAGTAATTGTCGGCCACCACCTGAACTTCGTGACTAAAAGCACTGACGACCAGAGTCAGTATAATGGCGACAAAGCCCAGATAGAGAAATAGTATTTTGTAACCCCAGCTCATAATTCAGTTTTTTAATTAGGTCCGTGAAAATTTGTCCTGTAGGTGCTGATCCGTTCATCACCTGAATATATTCCAATCTCAATTTCAGTAGTCCGCTGCTGTATTTGATCCCGATCGAGGTAAATCAGTATTGGACTCTGGATATTGCTCTCGGCGGGTACGTTCAACTGCCGGTCCCCGACGATATCAATTCTTCCTTCGAAGTTCAAAAGGCGCAACTCCACCGGTACTTCCCTGAAGGTTTTATTGACCAAATGCAAGTTGTACAAGTTGCTGATGGTACCCTCCTCTTCCTGTATGTGGTAGAGTTGACCACCAACTCTCAGTATCCTGGCCTCCACATCGGCTCTGGTCACCAGAATAAAAGACAGCAGTCCTACCAATGCCAGTAAAACTACCGAGTAAATCCGCATTCTCGGAGTGAATCTCAGTGGTTTGTTTTTTGCAATTCCCTCCTCAGAGGCGTAGCGTATCAAACCCTTGGGTCTGTTGACTTTTTCCATAATGCTATCGCAGGCATCCATGCAGGCGGTGCAGTGCACACATTCCATCTGAGTGCCGTTCCGGATGTCGATGCCCGTGGGGCAAACTTTCACACAGAGGTCGCAATCGATACAATCTCCGAGGTCATCCGGGGCGGTTTTACTGATCTTTCCACGCGGTTCTCCCCGCACATAATCATAAGCAACCACCATGGAGTCCCTGTCGAGCATCACTCCCTGCAGTCTGCCATAGGGACACACCACAATACAAACCTGCTCCCTGAACCAGGAGTAGATAAAGAAAAAGACGGTGGTGAAGATCAACATAGCAATAAAACCCGTCAAATGTTCCGTGGGTGGGGAGGTCACGATTTCAAGGAGTTGGTCTGATCCGATGATGTAAGCCAGGAAAATATTCCCAATCAGAAAAGAAACTCCCCAAAAAACGACATACTTGGTACCCCTCACCCTTATTTTCTCCCAGTCCCAGGGTCTTTTGTCCCGCAGTTTCATTTTTGATGCAGAGCCCTCTATAAAGTATTCAATGCGCCTGAAGAGCATTTCCATAAAGATAGTCTGCGGACAAATCCATCCGCAGAAAATCCGTCCAAAAGCCACTGTAAAAAGAATCAACAGGACTATGAGGGTGATCATCGTCAGGCCGAAAATAAAGAAGTCCTGGGGCCAAAATATCTTACCAAAAAGTATAAACCTACCCTCCAGTATATCAAATAGAAAGAGTGGCCTATCATTGACCCTGATAAAAGGTGTGAAAACCAATATAGCGAGAAGGAGGTAGGAGAGGTAAACGCGATAATTGTAAAACTTACCGCTCGGTTTTACCGGATAGATCCAGTTCCTCCTGCCCGACTCGT
>PWJP01000106.1 GCA_003559985.1 Saprospirales bacterium | reverse complement strand
TCAGAGACAACCAGTTCTTCCAGTTTGGCCTCCATTTGCCGGTCTTTTAAATGAATGTCTTTTAGCAAAAAACTACTGAGGGCCACATCCACATTAGAGGGATCGAATCCCTCCTGAACGGCTTCAGCAACCGGTTCCCGGTACCGCAAAGTGTGATCGGAAAAGTTAATTTCATTGATCTGTACCTCCCAGTCCGGCCATTCAAACTCCAGGGGGCCATCTTCGTCCACTGCCTCAGGAGGCAGCTCATCGCTTATTTCTTTCGAGGCAATTTTTCCATCGAATAAAAGACCTGAAATGGTGAGGCTCTCTAAAAACAGGCGGTTGGACTTTTCTCCACTTAAATCCGGTTCCAATTCCAAATCGTGCAGGGCCAAATTCTCAAACCCCGCCTTCAAATCAATGCCCTCTTCTTCATTAAAAAGGGTAAAATTTATGTTGGACCATTCCAGGTTTTCCAGGCTGACATGTGGCAGTGCGGCATCCTCTTCACCCGGTTCGGAGGGTGGTTCTTCATCGACGGGCTCAGCAGTGCCCCGGAATTGATTCACATCCACATTGAGGCCATCCATGAAAAAATGGTGGACTACGGGCTGAAATTGGGCTGTTTCAAGTGAACCAATATCCAGATTCAGGGTATTTAGTTTGGCTTCCAAATCCATGCCCCCGTATTTATCGTAGAGGTTGAAAGAGAGGTTGGAAAAATTAACTGGGGGAGGGACTATATCCCAGGAGGCGGGTTCTTCCTCTGTTGGCACATCCTCACCCTCACCGCCAAAGGTTTCCACCAGGAAGTCAAAATTAAAAGTGCCGGCGCTGTCTCTTTTCACAGTGGCACTCAAATCGCGCAGGTCAAATTTTCGGAACCGGACTTCATTGTCGAGCAGCGGCCTGATACGCACCCCGGTTTCCAAAGAACCGAGGTAAAACAAGCTGTCTTTTTCCAAATCGGACAGGTAAACACCCTCCAAAACCAGGTTACCACTGAAGGTCAAATAGAGTTTGGATATTTGGCAGTCGGCCCCGGTTTGATTCTCCACCCAGCTAGTAGCTCGGTCGGTGATCCACTGCTGAACAATTGGAGTTCTTATGAGTAAGACCAGGGTAATAAAAAGGGCGATCAGAGCAATTGTGGTCCAGCCAATAATTTTTAGAACCTTCCGCAACCACTTCCTCGCAAAGGACCCTCCTTTTGAACTGTCATTTTTCATAATTCTGCAAAAAACTAACTAATTACCTCTGGGTACTGTTGCGCAAGATAGCACTTTAGTTCGATTCTCAGGCCCATCTTTTATTTTGGCAAAAAAAATTCCAGATGGTCATAAAAGCCGATTTTCAAACCTAATATCCGGCCAATATGTTAGTAGGACCGAGGTTAACGAGCTCAATAATACATTTCAAGAAGATGACCGCATTTTTCCTGGCGATTGGCTGGCTGTTTTACTTTGCACTTCACAGTGTACTGGCTGACCTGAATGTAAAAGCTTCCATAGTTCAGGCATTGCCCAGTCTGGAAAAGTACTACAGGTTGGCTTACAACTTAATCTTCCTCGCGGGATTGTTAGGACTTTCGATACTTTCCATCAGCGAGTGGCACCTCATCTACGAAGCCGGAACCATCAGCCAAATTGTGGGCTCGCTCCTTTTCATCTGCGGGTTTTGGATAGGCTTTCAAACCGTCAGGACTTTTGATCTCCCTGAATTTTTAGGATTTAAACCCTCCGTTAGAGAACACACGGGAGCCTCAGAAAAAGGACTTATAACTACCGGGCTATACAGATATATGCGCCATCCATTGTACACGGGAACGATCCTGTTCTGTGCGGGAATCTTTTTTATGGTACCCGCCTGGCCGCTTGCGATTTTCATCATTTGCATGTGTATCTATCTGCCATTCGGCATATATTTCGAGGAAAAAAAGCTGATTCGAGAATTTGGGGAGGACTACATCCGGTATCAAAAGAGAGTTTCCCGCCTGGTTCCCGGACTGTATTGATCAGTCTTACCGGCTCCCTCATTTTTCGTACATTTGCCCTCCGCTTATCGAACAGGGATAAGAACTTGAATCGGCTTCACAAGCTGAAAGCCCGTTCACACCTAAGATAAATTTTTATAAAAAACCTTTGACCATGACCAGGTACATTATAATTCTGTTTTCAGCTATGCTTATTTTGACGCTCACAATCACGTCACTAAATGCCCAAAATATTACCGGATTTAAGGACAGCAGAGTTGCAGATCAGTTGCAATTCGAAGAGCGATTGGGTGAAAAAATCCAGTCAGAAACCTTCGCAGAACACCTCTACGAACTGACAAAAAAGCCTCACATCGCCGGCACCGAAAACAGCATGCGGGTGATAGAATACATTGCTGAGGCCATGGAAAATGCGGGACTCGAGGTGGAATTGCACCCCTACGATGTGCTGCTTGGAGAACCCGGAGAAATAAATATTACTATTGAAGGAGACCAGCCCATTCGACTTCAAAACAAAGAAAATGAATACGAGGAGGATCCCTGGAGTTCGCACCCGGAAGTAACCCACGGATGGAATGCGTATTCCGCTTCGGGAGAGGTAACAGCTGAAGTCGTTTATGTGAATTACGGTCGTATGGAGGATTTTGAAGAATTAGAACAAATGGGCATCGACCTGAGTGGAAAAATAGCACTCGCAAGGTACGGAGGCAATTTTCGAGGTTTCAAGGCAAAATACGCCGAAGAGGCCGGGGCTGCAGGGCTCATTATTTTCACAGATCCTCACGACAGTGGATTCAAACGTGGAGAAGTTTATCCCGACGGCAGGTTTAACGACGAGAGTGCCATTCAGCGCGGCTCTCTCCTCACCCTGGAGTATTACGGAGACCCTCTTACGCCATTTGAGCCTGCGCTACCACTGGATCACCCCGAAACTCCTGAACGTCTGGAAATTGAGGATACCGATCTCCCGCGCATCCCCGTAGCGCCTATCGGATATGGAGCTGCAGAAAAAATACTTGAGCGGATGTCAGGTGATCCCGCACCAGATCCCTGGCAGGGAGGGCTTGACCTCACCTATGCCATTGAAGGCGGCAGTGATTTGAAAGTGACCCTGGATGTAGATCAACCACTGGAGATCAAGCGCATAAAAAACATTACCGGAAAAATAGTTGGAAGCGAATACCCGGATGAGTGGATTATCCTCGGTTGTCACCACGATGCATGGACCTTTGGCAGTGCCGATCCAAACAGTGGAACAGCCTTGTTATTGACCCTTATTGAAGGACTCTCAGAAATGTTACAAGACGGTTGGCAACCGCGCAGAACACTGGTTTTTGCCCACTGGGATGCAGAAGAATTTGGCCTGATTGGAGCGTCTGAATGGGTGGAGCACCATCTGGAAGAATTAATGGACAAAACCGTCATGTATATCAATGCAGATATGTCGGTTACAGGACCAAATTTCCGTGCCGCTTCAACTCCCTCCCTGCACAGTGCCATAATGGAGGCATCTACCGCAGTAATGCACCCCGACACACAACTCACGCTCTATGATTACTGGCTGGGTGACAGTGACAGGCAGGAACCGGGTATTGGCAGATTGGGTTCGGGTTCGGATTTCGTTCCCTTTATTCATCGCGCCGGTATTCCCTCAGCTCAAATAAGCATGAGCGGAAGCGTACCCGTTTATCACTCCACCTATGATAATCTCCATTTTTACGAAACATTCATCGATCCGGATTACAAATACGGGCCTGCTTTGGCGCACTACTACGGGGTGCTTTCCACACGTTTTGCCGATGCGGATGTCCTACCTTTTGACCCCGTCAGAACTGCAGTAGCCCTCAAGGGAATGAAAAAAGAAATCATCGAAATTGGCGGTGAAGGGGTATTTGACAACTCCAATTTTGGGGAATTGATTGAACTTTTTGGGGAAACCGGCGGCTACTACCATACTGTCCTGCGCAACTTCACCTCCGGCAACCACACCCCCACAAAGATCGGAGCTATCAACCGAATTTTACTTCAAATGGAGCGCAACTTAATAGTGGAAGAAGGCCTGGAATTCAGACCGTGGTTGAGAAACCTCGCCGTCTCCCCCGATCCATTCAGGGGTTATGCAGCATGGGCCCTCCCGCTATACAGGTATTCAATCGAAAAAGACCTGTTGGAAGATGTAGTCCACATGCATCAAGTCCATCAAATTCACACCGAAATGCTCATGGGAAATGTTCAGGATATCTCTGCGCTGATGGATTTGCTGCTTCAGTGAGAAGCGGTTTCCAGTAATGAATTGGTGAGTCTGCTGGCTCAGTTGTGAATTGGTGAATCTGTGAGTTTGTGAGTTATTTTCATCCGCTACCTCCCTTCAGTCGGCAGTATATCTAATCGCGGGGATGGTTAATTTTTGAGGATTTTTCTGAAAAAAAGATTTGAGGCTACAGGGAGAACCAGTCAAATCTAATTGGCCATTCTTCCAGCCCCCAAAACACGCAATTCACTAATTGCCTCACCCGACGCCAAACACCACACCCGATTTGTCCATTGTCCACTGTCCATTAATTTCTCTGTGATCTCTGTTCCCCTGTGGTGGTCCATTTTTCAGTTGCGAATTGGTGAGTCTGTGAGTTTGTGAGTTCTTTTTTAAAGGCGAAATTCCAGCGTGGTCGGATGTACATCCAGTTCTAGAAATTGTAAAATTTGGAGGATAATTCTACCTGGCGGATATCTATTGGATACCTCCCCTACCCAATTTTCAATCGCAAAACCCTTTGCGACCTTTGCCTCCT
>PWJP01000022.1 GCA_003559985.1 Saprospirales bacterium | reverse complement strand
TAATATTGATTGAAATAAAACTCCAAAAACCAAACAATTGCAATGAGTGAAAGACAGAGACAGATAGTTAATTTATTTAAAGCAATTCGAAAACTTTACAGAGGCTGCACCATAAGGCAACTGGCATTTGCGCTGGATGTATCTGAAAAGACTGCTTACCGATACAAGGATACACTCATTGAGATAGGCTTCAGATTCTACACAGATAAGCATACACGCCAGTATAAAATTGTGGATAAAATGCCCATGGATATTAATTTGGCCTTTTCACAAGAGGAGGTGGAATTTATTCTGAGTTACCTGCCAGAGGAAGAGGAACTCAGCAAAGCGATTCAGAATAAACTCTACATTCATTCGGATCTGAGAGAAGTGCCGGGGTCACTGGATGAGATTGAATTTGGTCGCTGCGTTAAAGGGCTTCAAATGGCCATGAAGAAAAAGAAGCGTGTCATTTTAAAAGATTACTCTTCAGCCAATAGTAACGAATCTCGCAACATTGTGGTTGAACCTCTCAAACTTGAAGATCAGTACAGGAGACTGTACGCTTTTACTCCGGAGCGCAAAAAACTCATGCAATATAAAACCGAAAGGATAGGAGAGGTTGAGATTTTACCAGAGAGTCAGTTTTACAGCAACCTACATCCCAGGAAAATCGAGACCGATCCATTTTGGTGGGTTTTCGATAGGGACAGGCTTGAAATTTCAATGGATGTGAGCCTTGGGGTGTATCACATGTTAAGGGAAGAATATCCGCGTATTGAGAGGGATGTCATTAGAGTTGATAAAAATTGTTTTAGATTGGAGACCGAAGTGGCGGACTATACAGCGCCCAGCTCGGTGGTTCTGCGCTACCCTGAGGGAGTTTTCGACATGGCCCCCGAGCCGTTTAAAGTATACACTATAAACCGCTTGAAGGGCTTTCCACTTTGGAATGACATACCCCGATATATGGATGGCCACTAAAAATCCCTTGTACCATGGGATTGGCACAAGGGCGTGATTTTAGTTATTTAGTATTTTCTGACAGAATCAGCGAGATGGTGATTTAACCTGTTTCTCCATCTCTTTTAACCTCACCATTCAATCTCACTCTGACCGGATTGCCGGCGTTGGAGAAAATAGTTACGGATTTGTTGATCCTTCCGAGGCGGTTGGTGTCGTACTTCACCTCGATAATTCCCGTTTCACCGGGAAGAATGGGATCCTTAGGTTGGGAGGGGACGGTACATCCGCAACTTCCTCTGGTGTTGGTGATCAAAAGAGGTTCATCACCGGTGTTGGTGAATTTAATCTCTCTGAGACCATTTGCTCCCCGCTCGATCACACCGTATTCAAGGGTTTCTGACTCAAGGGTGAGTTCGGGACCTTTCGTTTCTCCATCGCTCTGAGCGAATGCCATAGCGGAAAGACCAAGGGCCATTAGTGCAGTAAAAAAAAGTGATTTCATACTTCTTGGTTTGAATAATTGATGATAATTTCCACGACTAAGGGACGACCGCTGCCATCACTTATTGTCTTAATAAATTCTTTAACTTCAACTTGGTTCCCATATTTTACAAGGTATAAAATTTTTCATGCAAAAAATCCTTGAATAGCCTAAGCTTCTAAAGATGTTTAGGGATTCAGTCTTTCGATGACAAAGACCCCTGATTCGTTTTTTCTGTAGCGAAAGCGGTCGTGCATTCTGTTTTCGCGGCCTTGCCAAAATTCCCATTCAGAGGCTTCCACGGCATATCCACCCCAGTTTTCAGGAGTGGGAATGGCTTCGTCGTCTCCGTATTTTTCCAGGTATTTTTCAAAATTTTCCTCAAGTTGCTCCCGATTATCTAAAACCCTGCTTTGAGCCGATGCCCAGGCGGCTATTTTACTGTATCGTGGTCGAGATTGGAAATAAGCATCCGATTCATCCCGGGAAAGTTTTTCCGCTCTTCCCTTTATTCGCACCTGTCGGGCGAGTTCTGCCCAGAAAAAGAGCAGTGCCACTTTGGAGTTGGAAGCTATTTCACTGGCCTTGAGGCTGCTGTAATTGGTGAAGAAAATTATTTTTTCCTGAGAGACTCCCTTGAGCAGAACTATACGAACTGATGGACTGCCATCGGGACCTACAGTAGAAAGCGTCATGGCATTGGGTTCGAGTACACCCGCATCCACAGCATTGGAAAACCACTTCTCGAATTGCTCGACCGGATTGGCTTTAAGGTCACTCAATTCCAGTGAGGTCCCAAGGTATTCCCTCCTGATTCTGCTGATATCTATTTCTTTATTTTCCTGCATCACCCAAAAGTTTTTTGCTGGTATTTTTATAGATTAAAACTCCCCGGTAAGCCAGCCAGTACATTGCCGGCACTACAATAAGGGTGAGGAAGGTGGCAAAAACCAGTCCGTAAATTACGGTCCACGCCATCACTCCCCAGAATTCCACACTGTCACCCCCTATGTAAAAATTGGGGTCCAAATGTGTAACAAAGTTAAGGAAGTCGAAGTTGAATCCAATGGCGAGGGGTATCAATCCCAATACAGTCGTAATCGCCGTGAGCAGCACAGGTCTCAACCTTATGCTGCCCCCCTGAATTACGCATTCTCTAACCTCATTTATGGTGAGATCGTATATGTTATTGACATCCTTGTCAATGCATTTTCGCCGGATAAGCAGATTGATATAATCTATGAGAACGATGGCGTTGTTGACCACGATTCCCGCAAGTGAGATAATACCGACCCCCGTCATGATAATCACGATATCGACATTGTTGACCACGTATCCCAAAAACACCCCAATGGTACTGAAAACCACAGAAATAATGATGATAAACGGGGTGATGAGGGAGTTGAACTGAGAAACAATAATCAGGAAGATCAAGAACAGAGCCACTAAAAAGGCGGCATTCAAAAACTCCAGGTTTTCGGCCTGTTCTTCCTGCTCTCCTGTGAATTCATAGGAAAGGTGCTCCGGCATATCGTAGTTTTCCAGTGAGTTCCTGATTCTCGAAACCACTTCGTTGGCATTGTAGCCCTCAAGTACATTTGAATAAATGGTGATGACCCGCTCCTCGTTTTTTCGATTCACGGAATTGTAAGTCGAAGTGTAGGAGACATCTGCCACGGCCGATACAGGTACCGAAATTATTCGACCGCTGGAGGCACTTCTAAAGGTGATCTGTTGGTTCATCAGGTCGGCCATATTGTAGCGGTATTGCTCCGACAATCGAATCATAATGGGATATTCGTCTTCACCAATTTTAAAGTTGGTGACCTCCTTTCCAAAAATAGCGGACCTCATGGCGTCTGCAATTGCAAAGGTACTCACTTCGTATCTCCGCGCGGCTTCCCGGTCGATGTTAACAATCACTTCCGGCTTGCCGAGTTCGAGGTCGGTCCTCAGTTCCTCTATCCCGCCAATTTGCTGATTGTTTATAAAAACCCGCATGTCCTCGGCAGTTTCGGCCAGTTCTATCAGGTCCTCTCCACGGACTTCTATATTGATGGGCCTCCCCACCGGTGGGCCATCATTGTTTCTATCCACCGTTATTTCCACCCCGGGTATGCCTGAAATGCTCTCTCGGATCTCATCCATTATATCGTAAGTATTCACGCCAATTCGCTTATTGGATGGAACGAAAGAGACGGTTATCCTTGCGCGTTGGGGGGAGGCGCCAAAATCCGGACCGGAATTGGGATCAGCGGTATTTTGACCAATCTGGGCCAATACTGCCTCCACCACATCTCTGTGTGGTTCGATTGTAGTCATTATGCGATCCTCCAGATCCTGCACCAAGTCATCGGTGACCATGATGTCAGTTCCCAGGGGCTGTTCGACAAAGACATTGATAAAGGCGGGTTGTGTTTCCGGGAAAAATTCCACTTTTGGTGAGTGGACGATGAGAAGTCCAATGGCAAATACAAGGAGTCCAACAGTTCCAAAAAAAACAACCAGGGGCATAAATCTGCGAAGGGCAAAGCGTATAAATTTGTCGTAAACCAGCTCCAGAAAGGGAATGATTTTCGATTGGAAAAAGAAGGTGGCATCCCTCAAAAGGAAAATGTTGAGCAAGGATAAAATCGATGCAATTACCAGAATATTTCTCAGCCAGTTGATCTCAACGAGATGTGCCATTCCGGCAACCAATAGCATAATGACCACTCCCTTAAGCACATTTCGCTTTTTTCGCGCCCTTTTGTCTGCATCCCTCGCTTTTTTGTCCACTTTCATGTACAGACTGGTGAGCACCGGATTGATGACCAGTGCCACAAAAAGCGAGGATGTCAATACGATAATCAGGGTGATGGGCATGTATTTCATAAAACTCCCCATCAAACCCGGCCAAAATGCCAGGGGTAAAAAGGCAGCCAGTGTGGTTGCTGTGGAGGCAATTATGGGATAGGCGACCTCCCCGGTTCCGTATTTTGCCGCATCCACTCCGCTGAACCCCTCCTGCCTCAAACGGTAGATATTCTCCACCACCACAATGGCATTGTCCACCAGTAGTCCCAGTGCCAGAATCAAAGAGAAAAGAATCACCATATTCAGGGTATAGCCCAACATATTGATGATCATTATTCCCATCAACATGGACAGCGGAATAGCTATTCCGACAAAGACGGAATTTCGAATGCCGAGGAAGAACAACAACACCAAAATGACAAGTATCACCCCCGAGATTATGCTGTTTTCCAGGTTTTGGACAGTGTCTCTGGTTTGGACGGACTGGTCGTTGAAAATTTGAACGGTAAGATCGGAAGGGAATATTCTCTCTTCCGCATCTTCGATTATTTCCTTTATTTTGTCACTGGCATCCAGGAGGTTTTCTCCGGCCCTTTTGATCACATCAAGAG
>PWJP01000107.1 GCA_003559985.1 Saprospirales bacterium | reverse complement strand
TTCACGGCCCCCCGGGTTTGGGAAAAACCACCCTCTCTTTTATCATTGCGGAGGAGCTGGGCGCCTCTCTCAAACAATCCTCTGGCCCTGTTTTGGAAAAACCGGGTGACCTGGCCGGTCTACTCACCAATTTGGAAGAGGGCGATGTGCTTTTCATTGATGAAATCCACCGCTTGAACAATGTGGTGGAAGAGTATCTCTACAGTGCCATGGAGGACTACTGCATCGACATAATGATCGACAGTGGACCCAATGCGCGCAGCATTCAGATTAATTTAAGTCCATTCACCCTTATTGGCGCGACCACGAGAATGGGACTGCTTACGGCCCCTATGCGCGCCCGATTTGGAATCACCTGCCACCTCGATTACTACCAGGTGCCCACCCTCATTGGAATCATCAACCGGTCGGCCCGGTTGCTGAAGGTGCCAATCGATGCCGAGGGCGCTGCGGAAATAGCGAGAAGAAGCCGGGGTACCCCGAGAATTGCCAATGCCCTGCTCAGAAGGGTCAGGGATTTTGCCCAGGTGAAGGGACCCGGCAGGATAGACAAAAAAATTGCGGTTTTTGCACTGGAAGCACTCAATGTGGATGAACTCGGACTGGATGAAATGGACAACCGAATTCTATCCGCCATTATCCACAAATTCGACGGGGGGCCGGTGGGCATATCTACCATTGCCACCGCTGTAGGTGAAGAAGCCGGTACCATTGAAGAGGTCCACGAGCCGTTTTTGATTATGGAGGGCTTTATTCAGCGCACTGCCCGTGGGCGCGAGGCCACCCCCAAAGCTTACGATCACCTCGGAACCGCCCCACCTCCACCTCAAAATACTTTGTTTTAGTTTTTGGTACGCTTACAGTGCGGGATGACTATTGTCCGTGAGGTGGCAAGAGAGATTGATCTTAGCCATTTTAAAAAACACCCTGTCGATGTACTACCTTTCCAACAGGCGAGAAAAAAGGGCTGCGAGTCATATCCTGACCGGCAGCCCTGTGGTAAATTCAATCGCAACAGCGTTTACTTGCCGTTGGTTTATCTCATTTCTTCAATCTCAGCGATGGTTGCTGCATTCATTCGTGGGTAGCCCTCATTGCCCCATTCTTTAGCAGCTTCCGTGGAGCGATTGAGTGACTTAATAGCATCGTCGTAGTGGCTGAGTTCCATTTGGATTAAAGCCTTGGTTCTCAATACCCAAAAGCGCTCGCCATCAATTTCAATGCTTGTCTGGATCCAGTCGAGTGCCTGTTCCAGGTCTTTACCTTCCTCGAAAAAATAAGCAGCGGCCACATAGTAATCTCTACCGGATGGGCCAGCCATCACGCTCTCGATGTTTTCCATTACTTTGGAGTCGGTATCCAGCATAAATGGAATGGCGACAGCGGTGTTTTCCCACATAAGGAGGATTTCTGCTGAGTTGTTACGCAAGTTATTGACCGTAATGGTCATGGTCTCCAGGGTGAAATCCATTTCCTGAGACTCAACAGTAATCCTTAGTATATCGTCCTCGTGATCTCTTCCACCCGGGCTGTTATGTGACAGGTCTGTGTGAAAAATAAACTCCCATTCATTCTGTCCGGGAATTGAAAAGAGAGAATAGGTTCCGGCTTCCAGGGTATTTCCCATAATATCCACATCGTCGGAAAAAGTAATCTTGGTAGAAGCATTGGCGCCGGTTCTCCACTCCTGATCGTAGGGTACGAGGTCTCCGAAAACAACTCTGTCTTTAATACTGGGTCGATTGTAGTCAATGTGAACCTGACTGAGTCCCACATCAAAAGAGACCTTGGCATTCGGACTTGCCGCAGGAGTCTGCAATTGTGCAACTGCGCCCGTCGTCCAGAGAATTGCGAAAGACGCTATCAGTGCGATTTGTATTATATTTTTCATTGTAAAAAAATTTTAGGTGACATTATGATGAATTATTGCGCGAATATAACATTCGTTTAATAACTCCCGCAATTTTTAGTCAAAAAATATGTCGTACTGATTGCTCGACTTCCGGGCTTCTTTTCGCTTGTGCTTTGCGGGTTGGCGGAGTTCTGCTTCGGGATCGCCCGGGCTGTCGATCAAATTTTGTTTATCTTCTCCGAGCAAGAGAGAATCTCCCTGTTTTTCCCATTTTTCGAGCAATTCCAGTCCGCGCTCTTCGAAGACGCCGTTTTGGAGATCGATGGAGGACATAAAATTGTCGGACAGCTCCATAAATTGTTCCATTTCCCCCACTTTGCCAGCCACATCATCGGCCACTGCTTCCAGCGCCCGGTCAAAAACCACGCGCTTGTCCGTATTGCCGGAAATCATGTTCATAGCGGATTGCATGGCGGAGTGTCCTGCGTGAATAGCTGCGCGTTCCTGCTCCTTTACATGGACCTGGTCGCTGACGTCCTCCACCAGGATTTCAGAATTTTCATACATTTTCACCAACACCCGGTAGAGGACTTCCATCTTCCCGTAGAGGTCCTCGAGCTTTAAATTGGAATCTTTTAAACGGCCTGCCTTGCGGGATTTTAGGATCATTGCAGAGCGCTCGTTTTTTTCTTTGGCTTCGTTGGCTAGATTGAGGTTGGACGCAATGGCCTTGTTGTTCTTGTGGATTTGCTCCTGCAAAAGATGCATCTGCCCCCTAAGCTTGTTGATCTGCCGATTCATTTTTTTGAGGTTTTCCCTCAGGTCAGCGACATAGTTTTGCAGCATTTTGATGGGGTCTATCTGGATAAAAAGGCCAGTCAACCACCGCATCAGATTTTGATACATGTACCAGACGAATATCCGCATTTTGGTGTCGAACACCAGGTAGGTTACCGCGGCGAGTACCAGTAACATTAAGCTGAGTGCAAGGATGTTCTGTGTAAGTGCAATGAGAAACGGCAAAAAGGTCAATAGGAGGTATCCGCCTCCGAGCAACACCAAAATGAGGACGACCAATCCGGTCACCCCCTCGGGTCTTTTCCAAAAACTCTTAAAATTTTCTGCCGGTACGGACATGGTATTTTCAGTCTAAGTACTTTTTCAAACTCTCAATATCGGCCGTTATTTTCTTCTTCAAAAACTCCAGAGAGGCGCTAAAGTCTGCTGAGGTGCGCTCAATTCGCTCCCTGTTTTCCTGGAGTTCGTTTTTTTCCTCTCCGATATCCCCTTCCAACTGGCGGATTTCCTCCTCCAGCTTTTCTATTTCCGTCTGTTTCTCAAAAATCTGATCCCTGAGTTTGCGGATATTCTCCTTGCGCAGTTCAATCCGGTTTTGCTTTTGGCTCTCCAAAGACTGATTGAACTTATCCTCCTCCCGATTCAACACCTCGATGAAAGACGAGGCCGATTTAACCAGCGAATCCCTGTCCACACCCTGGTTTTTTGCGATGGCGTAAGCGGTCTTAAACTGCGTGGGTGCATCAAAATCCAGGTGATTGAGTGATTTGAGATTGTTTTTGAAGTGCAGGTAGTCAAAATCCTCCTCGCGGGCATCCTGCATGGCGTTTATCAAAATGCCGATAAAGTCCGGATTGGGCTCTCCCCTGCCGGTAAACTCACTTTCCTCCTTTTTCTGCTCTTTTCTCTGCTCCTTTTCGGGCTTTTCACCTTTTTCCATATCGACTTTTTCAACCTTTTCAACCGGTTGCTCTTCCCCAATGGGTTCCTCAATTTCAGTAATGAACAGCGACTTGATTTTCTTCAACATAAGCAATCCACTCTCAATCGGTTGTCAAAATTACTTCAAAATATACAAACGAAGTACAAATGGGGGTATTCTTTAGACAAACCTTCCATAAAAATTGCCCAAAGGGATGAAAATTCAGGTTCTGCACTTTTCAAACTTTACGAATTGCACTGCATACATCCTATTAAGTCCTTAAGTTTCGCAATTGATATCTGTCTAATTACCGATAATTAAGGACTAGATTGGTATATTAATGAATGCTATAAATCCCCGTAATTTATTACCTATAAATATGTTCGTCCAATTCAATTCAAAGCTTGTCTCTGGTTTAATTGTAACAGATTGAAAATCAATACCTTTTACTTTTTGTCTTGATACAAAAAGTAACAATCCCCAAAGCTTTGGGGACAAGGCCACGTATGAATTTGACTAAAAAATCGGCCCCTCACCTAAAAGTTGTCAAACTTGTTCATAGGAATTTGCAAAGCACCATTACTAAGGGAAGAATCATGGCTTTTAGAGTTTGTTGTTTCTTATTCCTTGAATCGTTTTGTCGAATTCCTATGACCTTCAGACACTGACAACTTTCTTAACGGTGAGAAACCAATTTTTCTTAACGCCAAATTCACAAAAGCCTGCCCCCAACGCTTTGGTGGGGCCGGTTTAATAATAGGAATATTCCATACTATTTGGGGTTAATTTAAGGGTTAGGCAAAGCACGGCATTTACGAAATAGGATTTTTAGTCAGTTTTGAATCAAATACTTACGGCCGTGAGTATTTACAGATAATAATCCTAACCGATTGCCTCCAAAGCGTCGCCTGCCCCCTTCAATGCTTTGGAGAGCGGGGGCATTATCAACTTTCCATACTTTGTACTTTCCATACTTTGTACTCCATCCTTCAAGTTGCGTAACTTCAATTAAGTCAAAGCTACTGACTAATTTTTTGAGAAATAATCAACCATTATTAATATCTTAGCCCCTGCAATAAATGCGAGCCATGAAGAAAATACTGATTGCTAACCGGGGAGAAATTGCTTCGCGTATCATTCGCTCAGCTTCACAGATGGGTATTGGCACCGTTGCCATTTTTAGCGAGGCAGACAGGAAAATGCCTTATGTAAGACAGGCTGATGAAGCCATTTGCATTGGACCACCTCAGAGTTCAGACTCCT
>PWJP01000052.1 GCA_003559985.1 Saprospirales bacterium | reverse complement strand
TCTTTAAGTGGGTGCAAATATAAAATTACTTCACTTCCTCAACCACAACCAGGTGGCTCACTTTTCCAATCATCCCCTTAATCTGATCCGTCAGCGTATGCTGAGATGACTTATTAATTTTCCCCAGACCGAGTGCCATAAGGGTATCTTTCTGCCTTTTGGGCCTATCGATCATACTCTTAACCTGGGTGATTTTTACTTTTTCCATTGCAAAAACTATTTGTAAGGGTCTTTAGATTAACCGTTGAAAACTTTTTTGACCGGGATCCTTCTGGTTCTCGAAACTGTTTTGGGATCCCTGAGTTTGGTCAATGCATCGATTGTAGCTTTAACCACATTGTGTGGGTTAGCAGAACCGAGCGATTTGGCCAGTACATTTTGCACTCCGGCTGTTTCAAGTACAGCGCGCATTCCACCACCTGCAATAACACCGGTACCATCTGAGGCGGGTTTGATATAAACCTTACCTGCTCCGAACTTACCGTGTTGTTCGTGTGGGATGGTTCCGTTGATAATTGGGAAGCGGACGAGGTTCTTTTTGGCATCGTCAATCGCTTTGGCTATCGCAGAGGAAACTTCCCGTGCTTTACCCAAACCGTGTCCAACCGTACCTTTTCCATCACCGACAACTACGATGGCGCTAAACCCGAAGGTTCTACCACCTTTGGTCACCTTGGCAACCCTGTTTACGGCTACCAATTTATCCTGCAATTCAGTTTCTGCCGGCTTAATCCTTTTTTGATTATCTCTCATCTCTCTAATTGATGATTAAAGTTTTTTAAAATATAAGACCTCCTTCACGGGCCCCATCTGCCAGGGCTTTTACCCTTCCGTGGTAGCGGTAGCCCGCTCTGTCAAATACCACTTTCTCTATATTGGCATCTTTTGCTCTCTGCGCGATGACTTCACCGACCTTTTTGGCCGTATCACCTTTTGGGAGATCCGTGGGGATTCCCTCTTCCACAGATGATGCGTGAACCAAAGTAGTACCATTCACATCGTCAATCACCTGGCAGTGAATGTTTTTATTACTTCTGTAAACAGTTAACCTCGGTCTTTCAGGAGTGCCTTTAACTTTGCTCCTAACTCGGTATTTGATTCTCTTTCTTCTTGTCAGTTTCATGACTTGTGCATTTTAAAATTCATGCTGTCGGCGAATGGAACAACTGCCCAAAATTGCCGAACAATATTATTACTTTGCGGCTGCTTTACCGGCTTTTCTTCTCAGATATTCATCAGCAAATCGAATCCCCTTTCCTTTATAGGGTTCAGGCTTTCGGAATGACCGAATCTTATTTGCCACCAGGCCGAGCATTTCATTATCACAAGACTCTAACCAAATGGTGGGGTTTTTCCCCTTTTCTGATTTGGTCTCTACCTTAATGTCATCGGGAACGTAGAAATAAACCGGGTGTGAATAGCCAATGGTCAGTTCCAACAAGTTACCAGTATTGGAAGCTCTGTAACCAACACCTACCAACTGCAATTCCTTCTTGAATCCCTCGGAGACTCCGGTAATCATATTGTTTAATAACGACCTTGTAAGGCCGTGCATAGAGCGGTGGCGTTTCTGATCCGTGGGTCTTTTCACTTGGATCTGACCATCTTCGACTCCAATGACCATATCGTGATCCAATTGCCTGGTTATAGAGCCTTTGGGACCTTTTACCGTCACTTCATTGCCTTTGCTCACAGATATTTCGACCTTTTCAGGTATTTCTATTATCGCATTTCCTATTCGAGACATGGTTGTAAGATTTAATATACGTAACAAATAAGCTCTCCACCGAGATTCTTTTTCCTGGCCTCTTTATCGGTCATCACACCTTCTGAGGTCGATACCAAGCAAATACCAAGACCATTGATTATTCGGGGTATTTCGTCAGAACCACTGTACCGTCTCAGTCCGGGTCTGCTGATCCGTCCGAGTTCACGTATAGCGGGCACTTTGGTTTCCCGGTCGTACTTCAGAGCAATTTTGATGATACCCTGTGGTCCGTTTTCCGGTTCCAGTTTATATCTAAAGATATACCCATGATCGAAGAGAATCTCTGTTATTTTCTTCTTCATTTTTGACATGGGAACTTCTACCATGCGATGCCCGGCTAATTGGGCATTTCGAATTCTAGTCAGATAATCAGCTATCGGATCTGAATGTGTCATTTTACTCTAATTTAAATAATTACCAACTTGCTTTGGTTACGCCTGGAATTTTACCTTCCAGTGCCATCTCTCTGAATTTTACTCTACAGAGTCCGAATTTTCTCATGTAGCCTTTGGGGCGACCGGTCAGGCGGCATCTGTTGTGCAAGCGCACGGGCGATGCGTTTCTCGGCAGCTTGTCCAATTCGTCGTAGCGTCCCTCCTCCTTGAGTTGTTTCCTCAATTCGGCGTACTTCTTAACGAGTCGCTCTCTTTTTCTGTCTCTGGCTATTAGTGATTTCCTTGCCATGTTTAGTAACTATTCTGGATTATAAAATTTACTGATTCTTAAAAGGCATACCGAATTCCTTCAGCAGGGCAAGAGCCTCTGCATCAGTTTGAGCGGTAGTCACGAATGTTATGTCCATCCCGTTGATCCTGGTCACTTTGTCCATATCGATTTCGGGAAAAATAATATGCTCAGTTATTCCAAGCGTGTAATTTCCCCTTCCATCGAAGCTCTTGTCGTTAATGCCTCTGAAATCCCTCACCCTCGGCAGGGCAACCGCTATCAAACGCTCGAGGAATTCGTACATCCTGTTCTTTCTCAGGGTCACTTTACAACCGATTGGCATTCCCTCTCTGAGTTTAAAGTTAGAGACGGATTTTTTGGCAATGGTGGTAACCGGTTTTTGACCTGCAATGATTGCGAGGTCATTGAAGGCATTGTCCACGATCTTTTTGTCCTGCGTGGCATCACCTAATCCCTGGTTGATAGAGATTTTGCGGAGTTTAGGAACCTCCATGATTGATTCATAACCAAACTGTTCGGTTAGTTTAGGTACGATTTCCTCGTTGTATTTTCTCCTTAAATTCGGTATATAGCTCATCACTGAATAATTTCTCCTGATTTTTTGGCGTATCTGACGATTTTTCCATCGACAATTTTCCTTCCGACTCTTGTTGGCTCACCGGTTTTGGGATCGACCAGCATCACATTGGAAATATCAATGGGTGCGGCTTTTTCCTGGATACCCCCGGGGCTTTCATTGGTAGGTTTAACGTGTTTTTTCACGATATTGACATCCTCGACAATCACCTTGCCTTTGCTGTTGAGCACTTCGATTACATTGCGCGGCTTGTCCGGATTTTTATAACTACCGGCTACGACAAACACCTTGTCGCCCTTCTTTATTTTGCTCTTGGGTTTAAACCTCTTATTGCTATTATAGGACATAACTTAATGATATTTAGAGCACCTCGGGTGCCAGTGATACAATCCTCATGTAGTCTCTTTCTCTCAATTCCCTGGCAACAGGGCCGAAGATACGAGTACCTCTGGGTTCATCAGCTGCATTGAGCAGTACCACGGCATTGTCATCGAAGCGGATATAAGATCCATCTTTTCTTCTGATTTCCTTTCTGGTACGTACGATAACGGCCTTGCTGACGGTACCTTTCTTCACACTACCACTCGGTGTGGAGTGCTTAACAGTGACCACGATCTGGTCACCAATAGTAGCGTACCTTTTCTTACTGCCACCCAGTACTTTAATACAAAGCACTTCTTTTGCACCGCTATTATCAGCTACTGAGAGCCGACTTTCCTGCTGTATCATGATTACGTAATTTTACTCGGTCTTTCTTAATGGTATATAATTACTTCGCTCTTTCAAGAATCTCGACCACACGCCATTTCTTGGTTTTGCTCAATGGTCTCGTCTCCATGATCTTCACCTTGTCACCTACATTGCAGTCATTGGACTCATCGTGGGCGATAAATTTTTTGGACTTTTTTACGAATTTTCCGTACATGGGGTGGCGCAAGCGGCGCTCGACCAGCACAGAAATGCTCTTGTCCATTGCATTACTGGAGACAACACCAACTCTGGTTTTTCGCGATTTTCTTTCAGTCATGATTCAAAAATGAATAGGTAATTATAATTTAATCCTTTACTTTCTTCGTCTCTGGCGGATTTTAGACCTTTTGGCCAAATCCTCCTCAGACATGTTGTTTATCTCTCTTCGGCGTATCTCTGTATTCAACCTGGCAATATCCCTTCTCATGTCACGCACGAGCATGGGGTTGTCAATACCTTTGACCGAGTGGTCAAAAGTCAGTTTAAGATACTGTTTTTCTGTCTCTTTCAATTCGTTAGCGAGCTCCTCGTCACTGAACTCTTTTAACTCTAAAAACTTCTTAGTTGCCATAAGATGGTGGCTTTATCGGTTATAAATTTATTCGACGTAATCAGGTCTGACCACAAATTTTGTTCTGATAGGCAATTTTTGAGCTGCCAGTCTCAGTGCTTCTTCCGCTGTTTTGCGGGGCACGCCATCCATTTCAAAAATAATGCGACCGGGTTTTACTACGGCCACATAGTGATCGAGAGGACCTTTACCTTTACCCATACGTACTTCCTGGGGCTTTTTGGTAATGGGTTTGTCCGGAAAAATGCGGATCCAAACCTTTCCCTCCCTTTTCATAAACCTGGTGAGAGCAACCCTGGCAGATTCTATTTGCCTACTGGTGATCCTGGAGGTATCCATGGATTTCAGTCCAAAGGAGCCGAATGAGATCGTGCTTCCTCTGTGGGCCAGACCTTTGACCCTGCCCTTTTGTTGCTTTCTGTATTTTGTCCTTTTTGGCTGTAACATTTCTGGTCTATTTTGTCACTTGTGCAACGCTTTTTGCAAAAGAGTCGCAAAGGTACGTTATTTCAATAAAT
>PWJP01000050.1 GCA_003559985.1 Saprospirales bacterium | reverse complement strand
TGATTTAAATGCCAGTAAAACTCAGGCTGCAGAGAAAGGGTCGTAAAAAGAAGCCCTATTACCACATTGTGGCAGCAGATTCAAGAGCTCCCAGAGACGGGAGGTACATCGAACAAATCGGATCGTACAATCCACTTACAGTCCCGGCCACCATTAAGTTGGACAGGGACCGTGCACTGGAATGGCTCGAAAAGGGTGCTCAACCCACCCATACGGTAAATGCCATGCTCAAAATGCAGGGGGTACTCTATCGCAAACACCTCAACAGAGGGGTTGCTAAAGGAGCTATTACTCAGGAAGAGGCCGATAAAAAGTACAATAAATTTATTTCGGCCAAGGACGAAAAGATCAGGAAGCGGACAGAGCAAGCGAGACAGGAGAAAATAGAAGAGGATCTCAAAAAAGCCGGTTTGGATGCCGGTACTCTCGCAGCCATTGCCGCCAGCCAAAAGCCCCAGGAGGAAAAAAGCGAAGAAGAGGAGTAACGGAATATAACTTGAGGCTTTGACCTCATTATAAGATCCTGCGGATCTCGTGGATATATCAACCGAAGGACCTGGTGGGCTAAAATTCCATCAGGTCTTTCCTGCATTAAAGCGATCGTTATTAAAATTTGATTCAAAAACTACGCAAGCCGTAAAGGAGTGCCCACATAATAATATTTTCATGGAAAAATTGGCAAAAGAATACAGAAAGCAGTTGGATGAAATGGCCAAAGAGATCGAGGGGTCCGAATATCTGGAAGCCTATTGGAATGTCGAAGACGAGGAGCAGGGTGTGCAGTACTACCAATACCTGCAGTCTGTCTATGAGCCCCGTATCGATGAGATATACCAGGAGGTTGCTGAACATTACCCCCTGCAGATCATCGAATTGGAGAGAGAGATTCTCCACGAGCGCTTCGAGGGTTTCTATCTGCCTCGGATTCTTGCCTATACCATCCTGAGGGGTGTCGTCAATGAAAATTTCAAGTACATAAAACCACAAGAACACTTTCGTACGGTGTTACTCTCTCTTACCAGATCCTTGCATTTCGATTACCTCTGTACGAGAATTGGTCAAAGTGTGCAGGTCGGTTTTGCTTTAAGTAGCGATATCTGGGTGAGCAATTTACTGAATGAAATACCGAATAAGAAAGTCAGAAATTTTTTCCTCTCTCAAAAAATGACCCGATACAGGGATGCATCTGAGCGAAAGAAAGGTCTTCTAAGTATGAGACGGCAGTTTGAAGGGGTTAACTTCTACACGGCTTCATTTCCTGAAAATGCCATACAGCTTAGAACCGATTACCCTGAATTGAAGGAATTTATCCTGCAGCGCATCTTATTAGATTGTGACAATGCCGGTCTAAAGAAACACATCGAAAAATTTGCTGAGGACAAATCATTGTGGGAACACACCGAATTTATCTATATTTTTGGACTCATCATCAACTATTTTGACCTGGATAAAAAGACCCGGGAAAAAATGGCCAAAGTACTCAATACTTGCCGCAAAGAAGTGGATGATTTTGTCGATACCTATTTTGAGTTTCTCAAAGAATTGCTCGGAAGTTCACGACTGATTATTAAAACCGAGTGTGATAAAAAAGTAAGCGGACTGATAGATACCTCCATAGATGACAAGTTTAGCGGCTACTACGGCCTCATGACAACCATTCACAAGGAGGGGTACAACTCGGACAACACCCTGTCAAAAGTCCAAAAATTCTACTTCCAGAACGAGGGGCTTTCCACCATAAATGAGTGCCTGCGATTGACGATGCTTGCGTATTTTACCATGGAGTTGGAAGACCTGGAACCTGAGGAGTACTCCCGTTACATGGATATCACCAAAGTGATGTCGCAATACACCAATATTTTTAACAACCAATCCTTCAACCAATCCATAGGAGAGGTTAGTTTGAAGTACGTCCGAAAACTTCTTAAGCATTTCACTGACAAGCGTTCAAGAGATTATCAGGACATTAAGCGCTTTGTGATGGCCTCCTTTAAAGAGCTTAACTTTATGCGGGAAAAGGACATCGCAGATCTCTTTAAAACCCGTAGAAAAAAACGGAAAAAGAAAGAAGCCTGATACATTAAGGATTTAGAGAATGCAAGTGCTGCTCCGACCTGTTCTGGATTACTTTAAAGGAGCGCAATGTATTGCCCGATACGGTCTTTGGAAATGGGCACTTGTTCCGGCGCTTACCGGGGTGTTATTTTACGCATTGGTCCTTGTTTTCATTCTTTTCCTCCGACTTGAGTTGTTCAAACTGGCGGAATCCTGGATCGATGGGGATGTCTTTCGTTTTTCGGTGGTTTTCATCACGGGATTTATAACCGGATTGTTGCTCTTGTATCTTGCCTTCCTGTTTTTTAAATACGCTGTTCTCATCCTGAGTGCTCCATTTATGACCGTGATGTCTGAGAGAATTGAAGCCGGAATGTATGGAAAAAATAACCGTGGAACACTCTCATTTGGGGGAATCCTCTCCGACCTAAGACGTAGTTTCCTACTGAACAGCCGAAATTTCCTGATTGAGATGCTATGGGTGGTAGCCCTTTTTGTGATTGGTTTGTTTTTTCCACCTGCCTTGTTTCTAGCCATTTTACTTTGGGGCGTACAGGCCTATTTTGCCGGTTTCGGGAATATGGATTACACCTTGGAGCGCTATTTCAATATCAGGGAGAGCATTGAATTTGCAAGGCGTTATCGCACAATGGTAGTAGGCAATGGTGCGATTTTTATTTTACTCTTGAGTATTCCCCTGATTGGTGCATTGGTGGCAATTCCACTTGCTACAGCGGCCTCAACAGTGGGTGCGCTTAGAATATTGAGAGAAATCAGTGAATCAGAATTACCCTTTAATCACTCTCATCTGGGTTGACAAATTTATAGCCAATGCCTCGAACGGAAATAAAGTAGCGTGGATTTCTGGGGTCAGGTTCAAAATACTTTCGAAAGGAGAGTATGAAGTTGTCTATCGTCCGGGTAGAAGGATAGACATCATAGCCCCAGACGGATTGAAGTATTTGGTTTCTGGAAACGACCTCGTCTTTTCGATCGATCAGCAATTTGAGCAATCTGGCTTCCTTTTTAGTCAGGTTGACTTTACCCTGGTTAGTTTTGGCCTCGAATTTTTTAAAGTCCACCTCGTAATCTCCAAAACTGTAGGTTGATTTATCAGCAGATTTTGCCCCCGTACCTGAGCGCTTAATCAGGTTGCCAATCCTAATTATAAGTTCCTCAAGGTCAAAGGGCTTAACAAGGTAGTCGTCTCCGCCTTTTTTTAGACCCTCGACACGCTCCTCTGCTGTGTCTTTAGCGGTCAGGAAAATAATCGGTACATCGGTATCCCTCAGTCGGATTTGTTCGCAGACCGCAAGTCCGTCCATGCCCGGCAGCATAATGTCAAGTATAATTATGTCAAAATGCTGGGTTCGGAACAACTCCAGGGCATCCTTGCCATTCCGGGTAGTTACCACCTCGTAGCCTTCTATTTCCAGATTCAATTCCAGAAGGTTTCTAATGTGTTCCTCGTCTTCAACCAAAAGTAATCTGCTCATAAGTTAAAATTTTGAATCTGACCATATGTCGTTCGTGATTTGGCATTTTTAGTCTCAATTTTTTATTCCATCTGAAAGACCAGGTACATTCAGGTGATTTTTTAATAAAATTCTAAACACAGAACCTGCCGGATCGTTGTCCTCAACCTGTATTTTGCCATTGAGGGCTGCGACCATTTTGTTGATAATAAACAGACCCAGGCCGGTTCCTTTGGTGCTTCTGGTAATTTCATGTCCAAGGCGGTAGAATTTTTCGAAAATCCGGTCTTTCTCTTCGTCCGGGATACCAACTCCCCGGTCTGCAACTGCAATCTCCAGGGCGTTCTCTCTTTTCTTCAGAACCACATCAACCACTGGGTTTTCACCGGAGTATTTAAGCGCATTCTCAATCAGATTGTGCATAATTGTAGCGAATGCAAACTTATCCGTGTATATCTCTTCTGTTCCAGGTTCCAAATGCAGACTAATATCCGCATCCTGAAATTTGACCTTTTCAATATTGACAATTTGATGGAGTACCATGCCTACGTACACCGGTTCTTTATTGATCTCGTAAGCCTCTTCCAATCTTGCTGCAAGTAAAAGGTTGCCAATCAGAGACTTCAATCGCTCTGTCTCCGCAATTGCACCTCCAGCCACTTGCTCGAGTTGGGGTTTGTCCAGGTTGCGCTTGAGGATGGTTTCAAGTGCGAGTTTTACACTCGCCACCGGACTCTTTAGTTCGTGACTTATGGAGAGCAGGAAGTTGGTTTTGGATCTCGAGTTTTTTATAATATCCCGGTAACCCTTATTGATAAACCAGAATCCGACAAACAAACTCAGTACGAAGACCAGAGATTCACCAAATATCATTACCTGACGTCTTTTGTATCGTTCTCTTAGATTGGTGTAGCGTTCTGTCTGGCGGAATTCGGCCTCCGTGGTATAGGTACCATTGGCCATTTTGGCAACTCGAAGCATTTCACGCTTGGCTTCGTAGGCCTCTTCATTTTTTTGATTCAGCAAAATGGTCCACCAGGCAAATGCGAGTAACATATAAGCCATGACCACATAAGAGAGTAATTTAAGTCTGTAATTCATTTGAGTTGGTCTGCGCGGAATTTATGAAAAAACCAATTGGCTGCCCAATAGTTTACTAACCAACTGGTTTTACATTAAAAAGATATTATAAAAGGCTGTATAGGACAGTCTGCCTGTGTTCAGGTACCTAAAGAGCACTTTAATTCGTAACTTTGAGCCCTCAAATGAAACGGGAATTATTATTTCAGCAACTTTACGCACTCCTGCTTGAGAGGCACCATATAGCCTTGCCGGGGCTTGGCCTGTTTATGCTGAAAAACTATCCCGCCCGCATCGATCCCCGCAGCGATAAAATATACCCTCCTGGCAGGGCAGTGGAGTTTTTGGAGGCACCGGGTATTTCTGATTATTATGTGGCATTTTTTGTGTCAACCCGCCTGGAAGGAGATTTTCAGTCCTGGCAGCAGGAAATCAAGCAAGTTGCTGATGAGGCAAAAAACCTGCCGGTGGATGGACAAATGTCTTTGGGGAAGCTCGGTTCAATCAGCAAGACTAACAGAGGACTGGAATTGGTAAAAAGTGCGGAAGGGGCTGTAAGTCCTCTAAATCAACTTCCAGTGCTTGAATGCAAAGCAGTTGCTGCCATAAAACCCTCCAGTGTTACCGCTGCTGAAAATCCCCAAAAAACTGAACAGCAACAAATTGCCAGTCAAGAGTCAAAGTCTTCTGCTCCCGGAGCTGCCAAAACAGTGGCTAAAAAAGTTAACTGGAGGTTTTGGGTGAGTTTGCTGCTCCTCGCGTTGCTGCTTTTTTTTATGTTTTTCTATCTGGGAAGAGAAGAGAGTGCTCCTGATCAAGAATATGAGATGCCACCTCACATTTCTGACCAGCGGTTGAATCAACCACCTGATCAACACTACGTGGACACCTTTGAAAATGACACTTTTGAAGACCGAAGGGAAGACCCGCCGGTTTACAGGGACTTCGACAACGACGAAACCAATGACTTTCCTGAGGACACCGAGGAGAAATACGAACCACAGGATGAAGAAGTTCCTGAGGAAGAGCCTGATGAGTGGATTGAATCAGTTCCTGAATCGGAGAGAAACCAAACTTACCAGGAAGAAGAGAGCGAAAAGTGTGTCATTATTACCGGAGCATTTTCAAATATGAGTAATGTACGTGAAATGACCAGGAAACTTCAGGATATGGGATATGCTGTATATTCGGAGGACATTGGAAATTTGACGAGAGTGGGTGCGGTTATAGATTGCCATGAGGACCAGTTGCAAACTCACTTGATGAATCTACAGGCAAACCTTGAACCCGGTGCCTGGATTTTAGAATAATAACTTAGCTACAAAAAATGGATAGTAAATACCTGAAAGCCAATGATGCACCCTATTTTCTGATAGCCGGCCCTTGCGTGGTAGAAGGCGAAAAAATCACCCTTCAAATTGCAGAAAATCTTAAGAATTGGTGTGCAAAATCTGGGATTCCCCTCATTTTCAAAGCCAGTTACAAAAAGGCCAACCGGACCAAATTGGATTCCTTCACAGGAATAGGTGACGAGAAGGCCCTGAAAATCCTCAAAAAAGCCGGAAAGGAGTTCGATTTACCTGTGATAACCGATGTACACACTGCTGAAGAGGCTCAACTGGCTGCCGGTTTTGTCGATGTACTCCAAATCCCCGCTTTTTTGTGCAGACAAACCGAGTTACTCATTGCAGCTGCGGAAACCGGCAAATGGGTCAACATAAAAAAAGGACAATTTATGAGTCCGGAATCCATGGGTTTTGCGGTGGAAAAAGTGAGACAGAGTGGGAATGACACCGCAATGCTTACGGAGAGAGGGACTACCTTCGGATATAGCGACCTGGTCGTCGATTTCAGGGGGATTCCGAAGATGAAGTCATTTGATGTGCCTGTAATATTGGATTGCACCCATTCCCTCCAACAACCCAATCAAGCCGCTGGTGTCACTGGTGGTATGCCCGAATTGATCAATCACATGGCCCGCCTCGGTATTACTGCGGGGGTAGATGGTCTCTTTATGGAAACCCACCCCGACCCCTCAAAAGCACTGTCCGACGGCGCAAACATGCTTCCATTGGACCAGATGCCTGACATCATTGAAAATCTGAAAATACTTGCTGATACCATGGCACAAATCCACGAAAAATCGTGAAAAGCCAAATAGTCGAAATAGCGGTACCCCCGAAACTGATTGAATCCGGTGAGGCCATCCGGGAAAAAGCACTAAAGGTTGCCAAATTGCCCGGAAGCCAATCTGCCACAATCGAACTGCTAAGACGATCAGTGGATGCCCGTGGACGTAAACCGGTTTACAGACTTCGGATAAGGATTTCGGAAGAAAGAGGAGGAAAGGCAAGCGATTCTACCCAGTACATGGATGCATTAAAAAATGTGGAATCGGCCAGAGAGGTTTTGATAATTGGTGCCGGTCCGGCTGGCTACTTTGCCGCTCTGGAGTGTCTAGAGCAAGGAATTAAACCTATCGTACTGGATCGTGGAAAGGATGTGAGAAGACGGAGACGAGATCTGAGAGAAATCCAACAATTTGGTAAAGTCAATCCCGATTCGAATTACTGCTTTGGGGAGGGAGGTGCAGGTACCTACTCGGATGGTAAACTCTACACCCGTTCTAAAAAGCGGGGCGATTTTAAAAAGGTGTTGCAATTGTTGGTCGAGCATGGTGCACCGTCTGATATTTCCATAGATGCGCACCCGCATATTGGCTCCAACAAACTGCCAAAAATTGTCTCGGCTATCAGAGAAACCATTGAAGTGCGCGGGGGACAGGTGCATTTCGACCACAGAGTGACGGATTTTCTTATAGAGAGGGATAGGGTAGAGGGTGTGGTAGCCAATGGAGATACTGTTTTCAAAGCAGATGCTATTGTCCTCGCCACCGGCCATTCTGCCAGAGATATCTATCGCTTACTGCACAGTCATAAGATAAACATCGAAGCCAAGGGATTCGCGCTGGGTTTCAGGGTGGAGCATCCGCAAAAACTCATTGACTCCATCCAATACAATATGGCTGAAAGAGGCGACTTTCTCCCTGCTAGCAGCTATTCACTTGCCTGCCAGGTGGGGTCTAAAGGGGTTTTCTCCTTCTGCATGTGTCCGGGGGGATTGGTGGTGCCGGCTGCAACAGCTCCAGGTGAAATTGTGGTCAATGGGATGTCCCTGTCGAAGCGAAACTCTCCTTTTGCAAATTCAGGTATGGTAGTGAGCGTGGAGCCGGGAGATATCAGAAAGGGAAAAAGCGCTGATCCCTTTGCCTGTTTGGATTTCCAGGCCGCAGTAGAACAAAATGTGTTTAAATGGGGCGATGGCAGTCAGGCAGCTCCTGCTCAGCGATTGACTGACTTTATAGAGGGCAGGGTCTCTGCTGATTTGCCTGAATCTTCTTACATCCCCGGCTTGCTAAGTCGTCCGGTGCATGAAATTCTGCCGGATGGAATAACTGCCTCTCTGCGAAAGGCCATTGGGCAATTTGATAAAAAGATGCGAGGCTATCTCACCCGTGATGCAGTGGCCATTGCCACCGAAAGCCGTACCAGTTCACCCATCCGCATTCCGAGAGAAAAGACCAGTCTTATGCATCCTCAAGTTAAAGGATTGTTTCCATGTGGGGAAGGAGCCGGATATGCAGGGGGAATTATGTCCGCAGCTATGGACGGTCAAAGGGTTATCAAAGCGGTGGCCGCTTTTTATCAAAAAAATCCGACAAAATCAGGGTAGTGTGAGGTAACAGATTCATTGTATGATCTTAGCCCCGCCAAAAAAGTTGCTACACAATCCCGGAATTTGCGTAAATGATTGCCCCCCCAAATGGGTATTTGATGAGATTCCCCCAAAGTTTCTTAATATTGTTCAGGGGAAATGAGTAATTTTGAAGCTTGCCTTGAAGACGTTTTGGAGGCAATAGCTAAAACACTGACTTATGAAAGATGTGCTGGATTTAATAGGCAGGATTTTCCTCAGCTTTATATTTCTGTATGATGCTTATGATTCCATTGCCTTTTACAGCCAGACCAAAGAAAAAATGACCGAATACGGACTGGTTTGGCAACAAGACCTGTTGCTGTCGGGCTCCATCACACTTATGTTGGTCGGAGGGATATTCCTGCTTTTGGGCTACCGAGCTTCGCTGGCCGGAATCCTCCTGCTCATTTACTGGATTCCTCTGACTTTTATAGTGTATTCTTTTTGGAATGAACCCGATGTGTTGGAACGCAGGTTCCTCGGTGTTATGTTCATGAAAAATATCGCCATAGCCGGGGGGCTTTTATTGGTTATTGTCAACGGCAGCGGTCGATTCAGCCTCAAGAGGCTAATTGACAGACGCAGATTGGATGTGAAAAATATTTAGACAAAAGCTATGAGTTGGAAAACTTTAATTCAGTGGATGGTATGCGGCCTTTTTGGCCTCTCTGCGGTGTTTCTTTTTGCATGGGAACTAAATGCTCAGGATGACAGAGGGAGAGTTTACGGCCAGGATCGCTTTTTGAAACAGGGCTATTTCAGGCTGGCTATTGACCTGGAGGATCAAAGGAATGAGGAGCTCGAGGCCACTCTCGTCACCAAAAAACCCCGCCGACCTGGCACACAAGCGGTTTTATACCTTCACGGCTACCTGGACTACTTTTTCCAAAATGAACTGGGGGATGCCTTTGTCGGAGAAAACTGGTCATTCTATGCATTGGATCTTCGCCGCCACGGTAGATCATGGAAAGAGGATCAAATTCTTTCGTACTCGCGCAACTTTACTGAATTTTTTGAAGAGATAGACAGAGCAATCGAAATAATAAAAGAGGAGGGCCACGAGACCATTGTTTTTCTGGGTCATTCAACCGGGGGATTGATCGCGGCTCATTACCTGATGGAGCGCGGTGAGGATGCGGGCATTGATTTATTGGTACTCAACAGCCCGTTTCTGAAGTTCAACTTTGGAGAAAAAGATCGGTCCTTTTCACTCTTTACTGCCGCCGCAGTTGGCACGCTGCTTCCAAGAGTACGACTCGGTCCTCAACCAATGACCAATTACGGAAAAAGCATTCACAAATCCTATCATGGGGAGTGGAGTTTTGATACCATTGTCAAACCCATACAGGCACCAAAAGCCAGGGCAGGCTGGATAAAGGCAACGAGAAGAGCACAGCGAAAAGTCAACAATGGGAATATTGACCTTCCTATCCTCGTTTTACATTCCTGCAATTCAGTAAATGGCGTGGAGTGGTCAGAGGATTTTCTTACCGGGGACGGGGTGTTGAATGTTGATCATATCAGAGAATTGGGAAAGAATCTGGGACCCAATGTTGACTTACTTGAAATACCTAAAGCCATGCACGATGTTTTTCTCTCAACCCGACCTGTGAGGGAAGATGCTTTAAAGTTGATGTTTGAATGGATTCAATCCCACGAGAACCCCTGATACTGTTTAATTCAATCTCCAAATGAGTCATTTCAAAGAACCTTGCTCTAAGGTCTTTGTTTCAAGCCTATAAACTTGATTTAAATCAATTATTTGCTGTGATATGCAGGAATTGATTATTTGTTGAGAGGTGGGAAAGAATTTTTACAGAGAGAGTTGCCTTTGACTATGGAGAATAAGACGGGAATACTTTGGTATCGTAACGATCTGAGGGTACACGACAATGAAGCGTTGTTGGATGCAATTCAACAGGTGGATGATCTTTATCCGGTCTATGTTTTCGACGAGCGGTTAATTAATGGTGAGACCCCGCTGGGTTTTCGAAAAATGGGCATTTTTAGGTCCAAATTTCTGTATGAATCGGTTATTGACCTCAAAGAAAATCTTCGCAAAAGGGGTTCAGATCTTTTCGTTTACGTCGGAAAACCGGAAGAAATAATATTTGACCTGGTTAGAAAATCGGGTTCCAGTTGGGTGTTTTGTAACAGAGAGCGTACATCGGAAGAAGTTGTGGTCCAGGATAGTTTGGAGCAAAACCTCTGGTCCATTGGCCGGGAGATACGATTCTACCGTGGGAAAATGCTCTACTATACGGCTGACCTTCCCTTTCCAGTGCCACATACCCCGGACACTTTTTCCCAATTTCGCAAAGAAGTAGAGCGATTTGTCGAGGTTCGAGACCCATTGCCTTCTCCTGAAAAAATTCAAACTGGTAATAAATTGGAACCTACGGATATGCCCAATTTTGAAGACCTTGGATACAAGTGGAGTGAAGTGGAGGAAAAAGTGGGATTTCCTCTGAAAGGCGGAGAATCAGAGGGCATTGAAAGAGTAGCCCACTACATCTGGGAATCTGACCTCGTGAGCACTTATAAGGAAACCCGCAACCAACTACTGGGCATGGACTATTCCTCTAAACTATCAGCCTATCTCTCTGTCGGTTGCATTTCACCCAAATACGTTTTTAGCGAGATTAAAAAATACGAGGAGAAGCGGGAGAAAAATGATTCGACCTATTGGCTCGGCTTCGAATTGATGTGGAGGGACTACTTCCGCTTTATAGCAAAAAAGTACGGTGATAAGATCTTTACGCCCGGTGGCATTACTGGTCAGAAACCCGAAATGATTGAGGACAGGGAGATGTTTGATAATTGGAAAAACGGACGCACCGGTGTCCCTTTTATCGATGCCAATATGATAGAAATCAACGAAACGGGATTCATGAGCAACCGGGGCAGTCAAAATGTGGCTTCATTTTTGGTCAATGACCTCAAACTGAATTGGATATGGGGCGCCCAGTATTTTGAAAGTTTGCTGGTCGATTACGATCCCTGTTCGAACTATGGCAATTGGAATTACCTGGCCGGTGTGGGTACGGACCCGAGAGACAATCGCTATTTCAAAATTCTTTCCCAGGCTAAGCGGTACGATCCCGATGGTGAATTCGTGAAGCGGTGGATACCGGCCTTAAAAAACCTCGGCGCTCCCGAAGTGCACTGGCCCCACGCTATTTCTGAAGAAGACCTTAAGGGCACTGAGCTGCCCGTGATCTACAAAAAACCTTTGAGAGAACTGGATATCCCTGAATGACAAGACTCAAGCTTACTACTTTCACCTGTGCCGATGACCTTATTCGGAGACTAAAAGTCCATCTTCCATAAAGTACCTGCTGTCGCAAAGCCCGGCTAATTCTTTGTTGTGAGTCACAATAACAAAGGTAATATCCATGTCCGTCCGCAGTCGGGTAAATAATTTGTGCAACTCGGAAGAGGTTGCGGTATCCAGGTTTCCGGTCGGCTCATCGGCAAGTACCAAAAGCGGATCGTTAATGAGCGCTCTGGCAACGGCAACTCGCTGTTGCTCTCCCCCTGAGAGTTGTTCCGGTTTGTGGGTGATTCGGTCTGCAAGTCCGAGGTATCCCAGTAGCTCCCCGGCCTTCTTTTTGGCCGTGTTTTGATCCTCCTTTTTGAGAAGTGCTGGAATCATTACGTTTTCCAGAGAGGTGAACTCAGAGAGCAGATGGTGGAACTGGAACACAAATCCGATGTTCTCATTTCTGAATCGGGCGAGTTCAGCCTGGCCCATATTTAACGGGTCGTGTTCCCCAATTTTTAAAGTGCCACTATCGGGTTTGTCCAGCGAGCCGAGTATGTGAAGCAGTGTTGATTTACCCGTGCCCGACTTTCCCAAAATGCCTACGAGCTTTGCTTTTTCAATGGAGAGATTGACCCCTTTGAGAACCTCGAGCTTGCCGTAGCTCTTCTTGATGTCCTTTAATTCAACCATGCCGCAAAGTACTTAAATTTCTGCATACCCGGCAACAGGTCATGGGGTTAAACCAATATTTTTGACGAAATTTCCAACCACTGCTGGAAAACTCCGGTCTAATAGAGTGGAATAAATTTTTTCTCAAATCTCGTAGTCTCCGGAATGTCAGAGGAGTAAAATCCTAATTGGATATTTATTAAAATATATTTAACACTTGCCAGTTTAAAATTTGGTACTTTTACCAATGAGACTTCCAGAGCTTAACTAAAAAGTTTGCCACAAACCTTTTGAGCAAAACTGTTATTGAAGATTGTGAGTTGCTGATGTCCGGTTTTGTTGATTGCTCACCGGGCGAAAGACAGCTTTTGCCCAAATTGCCTGAAATAATTGTATAGATAAAGTATATTTGCGCAACTATATCCATAAAAACCCGGTATGAAGATACTTCAACTATGTAAAAAATTTCCTCTCCCCCTTAAGGACGGAGAGTCCATAGCTGTGACCTATCTTAGCCGAGCATTGAATGACCTTGGATGTGAAGTCACTTTGCTTGCTATGAACACCTCTAAGCACTACATTGACCTGGAAAAGGTTCGCGATATCTCCGGCCACTACAAAGCAATACATACTGTCGATATTGATAACGCCATAAAACCCGTGGAGGCACTGAAAAATTTATTTACTCAGGATTCCTACCACGTCAGCCGTTTTCGCTCAGATGCTTTCAGCGATAAATTACGAGAACTCCTCAATACAGAAGATTTCGACATTGTCCAATTGGAAACGCTTTACCTGGCTCCTTACATGGAGATTATCCGGGAAAATTCCGATGCACTTTTGGTGATGAGGTCGCACAATATCGAACACGAAATATGGGACAGGATTACCAGCAACACCAGGTTTTTGCCAAAAAAATGGTACATCAAGTACCTGTCCAAAAAACTACGGAAATTCGAGCTGGGCGTACTGAATGACTATGACTTTCTGGTTCCTATCTCTCAGCGGGACCTCAAGAAATTCAGGAATTTAGGGTACATCAATGGTGCCAGAACGATACCCATAGGTATTGATTTTAATGACTACAAGCCTGATATGAGTTCCTTTGAAAAGGCACCCAGTGTGAGTTTTATAGGCAGTCTGGACTGGATACCCAACTACGAGGGCATCAACTGGTTTCTCAATGAAGTATGGCCCGGGGTTCACAATCAATTTCCCGGTTTGGAGTTGCATATTGCGGGGAGAAACACTCCTCCCGACCTCTATCGGTGGAGCAAATCCAAAGTGCTGATTCACGGAGAAGTAAAAGATGCCCGGGAATACATCAATCAACACCCCATGATGATTGTTCCATTACTTTCTGGAAGTGGAATGCGGGCAAAAATACTTGAAGGCATGGCACTCGGTAAGGTTGTCATAACAACCAGCATGGGACTTGAAGGTATTGATGCCACCCACCGTAAAGAAGTATTGGTTGCCGATACACCGGAGGAGTTTTTGGAGTGCTTCGGACTTTGTTTGAATGACCGGGACAAAATGTTGGAAATATCTCAAAACGCCCAAAGCTTTGTATCCGAACATTTTAACAATTACGAGTTGGCCAAAGACCTTATTCACTCTTACAAGGACTACATGAAGGAACACGGTTTTATCTGAGCCCCCTTTTGGTGAATAATGCTTTAAACCACATCAAAGAGAAATTCTAATTTGCGGCTTGTTATTGTCAGTTCAAGAATTCCATATCCCCTTGAGAAAGGTGACAAACTAAGGCTTTATCATCAGGTAAAGGGACTGGCACAGTCCCATGAACTCCATTTAATTTCACTTTACGACAAGGATGATGGACTGGCAGAGGCGGATAGTGAATTGGAGAAATATTGTAGTAGCCGGCATTTTTTTAAGTTCTCTAAGTCGCGCAGACTTGCCGGATTACCGATGGCATTGTGGAGTGGGCTTCCATTTACTGTAAAGTATTTTTACTCTGCTTTTTTGGCCGATAAAATCAGGCAGGCGATTTTTGAAATCGATCCGGACCTCATCTATTGTCAGTTGATTAGAATGGCTCCTTACGTTCGGTCACTGCCATTTCCCAAGACACTTGATTATATGGATGCTTTCAGCCTCGGGTTTGAAAGGCGTGCATCATTTTCCCCGTTTTGGCTCAAACCCCTGATGAACTTCGAGGCAGGTCTTCTGAAAAACTATGAAAATAAGGTTTACAAGGATTTTGACAGTCATACCATTATCTCAACCCAGGACCGGGACCACCTGAGTGTGCTGTCGAGAGAAAAGATTGAAATATTGAAAAATGGAGTGGATCAGGAATTCTTTTACCCCAACCAAGACAGGGAAAAAAAGTACGATCTCGTTTTTTGCGGGAATATGGGTTACGATCCCAATGTAAAAGCCGCTTTGTTGATCGGTCGAATGATGCCAGAGCTTCGTAAACAACACCCCGGACTCACCGTGTTAATTGCCGGTGCAAGACCTGATAAAAGAGTGAAGGCAATGGACGGCACCCACGGAATTACGGTTTCTGGCTGGATGGACGATATCAGGGATGCCTATTGGAGTTCCCGGATAAATATTGCGCCCATTTTTTCGGGTTCCGGGCTACAAAATAAAATTCTGGAGGCAATGGCCTGTGGGATTCCATGCATCGCATCATCGGTCGTTGCCGGTTCAATTGACGGAAAGCAGGGCAAAGACCTTTTAACCGCTGCGAGCCTGAGAGAATTCAAAGAGCGCATCACGGAAGTATTGAACTCAGAAAAACTCGCCAACAATTTAGCCCAAAATGGTATTGAATTGGTGAGAAGTAAGTACAATTGGGATACTTTTTCAAAAAAGCTGGACGGAATAATCAGAAACACAGCGGGCAGTAATGCCAAGGCGTTAAATACAGATAAACGGATATAAGCAGTATGCAACAACCAATAGAAACCAGAGGAGACGAGACCTTCAAAATCAATACCATTGAAGAGGCCCTGGAAGACATCAAAAACGGCAAGGTTATTATAGTCGTGGACGATGAAGACAGGGAAAATGAGGGTGATTTTGTCTGCGCTGCAGAATGTGTCACTCCGGAGATCGTTAATTTCATGGCCACCCACGGTCGCGGGTTGATCTGCGCACCCATTGAGGAAAAGCGCGCCAGGGAACTCAAACTCAATATGATGGTTCCAGAAAATACAGCTCTCCACGAAACGGCCTTTACCGTATCCATAGATTTAATAGGGAAAGGCTGCACTACTGGAATTTCTGCCTATGACCGTGCTATGTGCATCAAAGCTCTGGTGGACCCCGAATCCAAAGCCGAAGATTTTGCCCGACCTGGTCACATATTTCCTTTGAAAGCAAAAAGTGGTGGTGTGTTGCGGAGAACCGGGCATACGGAAGCAGCTATTGACCTGGCGAGATTGGCAGGATTTGCCCCGGCCGGGGTATTGGTGGAAATTCTCAACGAAGATGGCAGCATGGCCAGACTTCCTCAACTGGTAGAACTTGCTGAAAAGCATGATTTAAAAGTGATAACAATCAAAGATCTGATTGCTTACCGGCTTCAAAATGAAACCCTTATAAAGAAAGAATTTGAAGGGGACTTCCCAACAAAATACGGTGACTTTACGCTACATGCTTTCCGTCAGATTACTACTGATGATATCCATATTGCGCTTACATTGGGTGATTGGAAAGAGGAGGAGCCCGTGAATGTCAGGGTTCATTCATCCTCGCATATGCGGGACATACTGGGGCCTTTGCGCGATGAATCTATAGTAGAGTTGGACCAGGCTGCAGCCATCATCGCAAAAGAGGGCAGTGGGGTGTTGCTTTTGATGCGGCAGCACGACGAAGGGGATACTTTTCTTCAGGCTTTAAAGCACTACACCAATGTGGTGAGTGGGGTTTCATCACCTAAGACTGAACAGAGGGACTTCGGGGTAGGCGCTCAAATTCTAAGGAGTTTGAACGTAAGTAAGATGATTGTACTTACCAATGCTGCAAAACGAAGAGTTGGTCTGCTAGGTTACGGCCTGGAAATCGTTGAAAACAAACCAATTCCGCACAGATAAAATACGGATCAGGTAGTGTAAACTGAATTAAACAGCACGTAATCTGTGCTAAGGTCACTACCAAATCCTGTAATGTCCGCATTACCTGAATTTACATCCATGACCACGCGGATATGAGCCTCCCGGAGTAGCTTTTTAACAAAGTTTTTATCGTATTCCACGGGCTTCCCCTTTTCAAGAACCTGTACCAGATGCTCGGTATCACCCATAAACAGGTCGGCTTTCTTGTAGTTGAAGTGAACACCTGCATTTCCTGATGCGCAAATTATGCGCCCCCAATTGGGATCTCGTCCAAACATGGCAGTTTTTACAAGAACCGAGCTAGAGATTGCCCGAACCAATTTTTTTGCTGTTGAGAGGTCTCTGGCATTTTTTACGGTGTATTCTATGAATTTAGAGGAACCTTCTCCGTCAGATACAATTAATTTTGCAAGGTGCATCATCAATTCCAGTAACTTGCTTCGGAAGAGAAAATAAGAAGCCTGGTCCCGGGAGGTAATTTTTGGATTGCCTGCCATGCCATTACACATTACAGCCACCATGTCATTGGTAGAATTATCTCCATCGACAGTGATCATATTGAAGGATTGGTCAACGCACTCTCGCACCGTTTCCTGTAACAGGTCGGCATCAATATTGACATCAGAAACTAAGAAAGCCAGCATGGTGGCCATATTGGGATGGATCATACCCGAACCCTTGGCAATCCCCGCCATATTAGCCTCCACACCATCCAGCATCATTTCGACAAAACCTTCCTTGGCAAATGTGTCGGTAGTCAGGATGGCATTTGCTGCAAAAGAACCTGCTTCGCGGCGCCTGGTCAATTTGGGAATGTTCTCCTTTATTCCATTTACAATATCCTCTGTGGGAAACGGCTCCCCGATCAGGCCGGTACTGGCGACTATAACATCTTCCTTCTTCAGTCCGAGTAATCTTGCAGCAGTTTTAGCCATGGCAGTTGCTCCTCGCTTCCCCTGCTGGCCGGTACAGGCATTGGCATTTCCCGCATTGCAGAGAATAACCTGAGCTTTCTTGTCGCGCAGATGTGTCTTTGTCAGTTTCAGCGGCTCTGCTATCACCTTATTTTTGGTATAAGTAGCTGCAGCTGCACAGGGGACCTCGGAATAAATAATGGCGAGGTCTCTTCTCATCGATTTTACACCGCTGTGGGCTCCCCAACAGCTAAAACCCTTTACATCAGTGATATTTTTATTCATCATAGAACTCATGGTTTTATAGGTACTAGATCCAATCCGGTTTGCTCGTCGAGGTCAAACATCAAATTGGCATTGTGGATTGCCTGACCGGCCGCCCCTTTCATCAAGTTGTCGATTACCGAAATAACAATGATATTTCCCGTCCTGGGATCAAAAGTAGGGTAGAGGTCGCAGTAATTGGTGGCCCTGACTTCTTTAATCGAAGGCGGTGTATTTCTGACGCGAACAAAAGGCTTATCCGCGTAAAACTCCCTGAAGAAATCCCTGAGGGCTTCCCGGTTGGTGGATTTGACGGGGCGTCGGGATCCATAGGCCGTGGAGAGAATGCCCCGGTCAACCGGCAGCAAATGGGGGGTGAATTG
>PWJP01000183.1 GCA_003559985.1 Saprospirales bacterium | reverse complement strand
TTTTGAACATTGTACACCCACAATCCTTACTTCTTTGTAATCAAAACTTCTTCAATATCATGCAGTACAATAATCTCGGAAAAACCGGCCTTCAGATCAGTAAATTGTCCTTTGGTTCATGGATTACATTTGGTAATCAAATCAGCAACAGCACCGCGGATAAGCTGATGGGGATCGCCTACGACCACGGGGTCAATTTCTTTGACAATGCTGAGATATACGCCAATGGCAAGGCAGAAGAAGTAATGGGAGACATTCTCGCATCGAAAAAATGGGACCGCAGCAGTTACATCATTTCCAGCAAGGTTTTCTTTGGAGACGGGGGCAAAAAGCCCAACCAAAGCGGATTGAGCCGCAAGCACATCACCGAAGCGTGCCACAGTGCCCTAAAGCGGTTTAAAGCCGAATACCTGGACCTGTTCTTTTGTCATCGCCCCGACAAAAGCACGCCAATTGAGGAGACGGTGCGGACCATGAACACCCTTATTGAGCAGGGAAAAATACTGTATTGGGGAACATCAGAATGGTCGGCTCAGGAGATTATGGAGGCGCATATGGTGGCGCGGGAAAACAGACTCATCGGCCCTGTGGTGGAACAGCCGCAGTACAATATGTTCTACCGCCGCAAGGTAGAAGTGGAGTTCAATCAGATTTACAAAACGGTCGGTCTGGGAACTACCATCTGGTCGCCACTGGCATCGGGCCTTTTGACCAATAAATACCTGGATAAATTTCCCGAAGATACACGCCTCGGAAGGGAGGAACTGGATTGGCTGAAAGAAAGGGCACTCACCGAAGACAATCTCGCCAAAGTCCGCAAACTCAACAAGGTGGCAGAGGATATGAATACCACCCTGGCCCAACTCGCCATTGCCTGGTGTGCGAAAAACGAGCGCGTTTCCACTGTAATTCTCGGAGCTAGTAAGGAAGAACAGTTGCTGGAAAATCTCCAGGCCCTCAACCTGCTGCCCGACCTCACCGATGAAGTACTGGAGCGCATTGAGACCATATTGGACAACAAACCCAACCACCCGGCCTTTTGATTTCCGGACCCGGTCCTGTTAGATGAAATTATCTTGATGGCACACAAGTGCCAGTATTTCAGGTATGTATGTAAAAAATAAAACCCCATAAATTTGAGATATCAACCAATCTGCTGTATCTTTAGCCCGTAAAGCTTTTTTTATTTGCTATAAGTTTTAAAGGTCATTTAGTGGCGAACTATGTACTCCCGTCAGGTAGAAGTTCTGTTAACTACAATCAATTATCATGAAACTTTGAACCATGGAAAAAATCAAAACAGCAGTCTGGTTAATTGTTTTTATGGGTTTGTGTTATACCGGTTATGCGCAGAGCGATGAGGGAGCGACTATCATTGATAGAGACATGATATCGGGTGAATTAAACGTCGCGGGTTATAAAGTCCCTGGTGGTTCTTACAAAATTTCCGGTGGGGTTGGATTTAGTCATAACATTTGGATTACCAGAAACCCGGAATTGAAATCCTTATGGTCAATTAACTGGTCACTAAGGTTTTTAGGTCTTCCTGAGGCCGATGATGATGAAGAGGATTCATACGGTAGCAGTCTATCAGTTGCTATGCTGGGTCGTGCTACCATCCCCATGAATGGACCCGAAGGTGAATGGTTTTACTTTGCAGCCATTGGGCCGGAGGTTTTTATACCTTTTTTTGATGGAAAACGCTCATACCTTGGCCAAATGCAAGCAGGGATAATGAGACACAACGCTGGCCGCTCCTTTCTTTCTAATTGGGAGACTGGAATTAGTTTGAGCTATGATGTCGCATCGCGTTCAGATGATATTACCCTGCTAAACACACTGTTTTTCAGGTTCAGATTCTGATGGGAGTGCATGTTAGAATCATGCTACTGTTATAGCATTTGGAGCCCCAGATAATAAGTTTGCCTTACCAATGGTGCCTGGCTCTTTTGGATATAAGCCGGTCTTGTGATTTAGAAACGTCAGCTTATTTTTTCACCCTGCCACATTACCCGCACCACCAACTCACGATTTCTCCACCTGTTCTTTCACCGGTACAATCCAGCCGTATTTGTCGGCTTTCTTTCCGATTCGCACACCGTTTATGAAAGCTTTTACTGACTTTGACAGTTCCCAGTGAGACTCGTCAAATTTCATGTCAATATCAGTGTCTTTAATTCGGGAAATATTGGCGATGACTGCGGCGGTACCCGAACCAAAAGCCTCCACCAATTCGCCTTTTTTGTAGGCCTCCTTGACTTCGTCGATTGTCAGCGGATACTCCTGTACATCATGCCCCTCGCCCTTGAGGTAGTCGATAATTGACATGCGGGTGATGCCTTTAAGAATGGCGCCGTCTGTGGCCGGGGTCACTATGCGATCCTTGAATACGAAGAAGAGATTCATGGTCCCCACCTCCTGAATGTACTTGAATTCGTGGGCGTCCATCCACATCACCTGATCGAATCCCTCCTCGACGGCGAGTTTGGCGGGCAACAGAGATGCTGCGTAATTTCCGCAAGTCTTTGCTTCTCCCACGCCCCCTCTGACGGCACGCACGTACTTCCGCTCTACCTTGAGCGATACCGGCTTACTGTAGTAAGGTCCCACCGGAAGGGTTAAAATCATGAATTTGTAATTCTTTGAAGCGGTAACACCTATATACTCATCAGTGGCAAACATAAACGGCCTGATGTACATAGCTGATCCTTCCTGAGGCGGTATCCAGTCCCTGTCGGTATCCACCAGGGTGTGAATGGCATCCAGAAAGACATCACGCGGAAAATCGGGCATGCACATTCTCCTGGCCGAGGCATTGAGTCGCTCTATGTGCTTTTCAGGTCTGAATAAGAGCGGGGTGCCGTCCTGGTCCACCGTGGCCTTCATTCCTTCAAAAATAGATTGCCCGTAGTGGAGGGCCATCATGGCGGGGTGTACGTTTATATTCCTCGTTGGTTCTATGGTGAAATCTTTCCACTGTCCCCCCTCGTAGGTGGCGGTAAACATGTGGTCTGAAAAAACCTTCCCGAATGGAATGTTGTCAAAATCTACTTCACTGAGTCTTGAAGCGTTAGTGGGATTTATTTTTATCATATTCATAGACGATATTTTTCGCTAATATACGAATTTTGCCGTAATTTTGCGCCGCGAGATTGAAGTCGTTCAGAAAATTTTTCGCTAACCTACCTTGTATTCGGACCTATGGACTCTTTTTCCCCCTTCGGCAAAAACCAACTCGTGAAGATTCCCGGTGAATTTGAGGAGGATAAGGTGGTTGTTCCATCATCAGAGGGAGCCAAAGTGCTTTTTGCCGGTGCGGGACTGACTGAGGACCAAAAGAAATTTGCCGTAAAGGTGGCCTCTGCACTGGATTACATCGATGGTGATTGTGCTTTTCTGGAGATTCCCAAAGGGCAATTTTTCGAGCTTACCGAGAAGGCCACCAGCTCTTACGAATTGATTGTCTTTACTGGCGTTTATTTTGGCAATTCTGCCCTCAACCTCAAGATGCCAAAGTACTCACTGCAGCGGATTTATGACACCCCCGCCATCCTAATCGATGAGTTGGAAACTGTAGGAAAAAGCAGGGATAAAAAAATGCATCTGTGGGGCGAGTTGAAAAAACTGAAATCCTGATTTTTCACCATCAAATTTTTACTGAAAAATGGCAAATACTAAACTTCAGCCCATCCTTTTTGCCACCGGAAATTCCAATAAAACAAAAGAGGCGCGAGCTATTTTGGGCGGTGAATTTGTATTGAGGGATTTGTCAGACATTGGTTTTGAAGGTGAGTTGAAAGAGGAGGAGGACACCCTCGAGGGCAATGCTATCTCAAAAGCCAAACAGGCTCTGCAGCTCATCGAATTTGAAACTTGTTTTGCGGAAGATACCGGCCTGGAAGTCGTTGCACTGGATGGAGCTCCCGGTGTGTTTTCTGCCCGCTACGCCGGAAAAGAAGGGAATTCTGAAGCCAATATCAAAAAGTTGCTGGCGAATCTGAAGGTAGAGACCGACCGAAGTGCCAGGTTCAGGACCGTAATCGCCTATGTCAGTGGATCGGAGGTGTTTACTTTTGAGGGGATTGTAGAGGGGACTATAGGGGAGCAACCAGAAGGTAGAGAGGGATTTGGCTACGACCCGGTTTTTATTCCCCGGGGCTACGACCAGACTTTTGCCCAGCTTCCCATTTCAGTGAAAAATAAAATCAGCCACCGCGCTCGCGCCTTTGATAAATTTTCACGCTGGCTGCGTGCGGAATAATGGTAGCCGGTCTGAAATTGAACGACCCTGCAGAATGAAAAAACCTGCAGCCGAAACACGACCGCAGGTTTTCAAAAAATTTCTTTAATGATCTGCAAAATAATGCAGAGATTAGCTCGCCTCGTCTTGTTTCACGACATTGGCTCGAATGGTCAACCTGTGCGTGCTTGGAGTGGTGTTGGCGGTAACGGTTACGAACTTCGTATCTACTTTTCCATCCACACTTCCCTTATTGCGGCTGTCATACTCCACTTTGAGCGAACCTGTTTCTCCCGGGGGAATTGGATCGCGGTCCCATTCCGGAACGGTGCAACCACAACTTCCTCTAACATTGGAGAGAATGAGCGGCTGGTCGCCGGTATTGGTAAAAGTGAAGCGGTGAGTCACCTTGTCACCGTCGTTGATGGTGCCAAAGTCGTGCGATTCCTCAGTAAATTCGATGGTGGTAGATGGCCTTTCCGGTGCTTCCGGGGTGTCGGCCGATCTTGCAGATTCGCGTCCGCGTTCAGCGGCCTGATCCAATTGTTCGGGCCGATCCACAACTTCAGGTGAGGCCTCAGCAGCAGTTGCGCTTTCTTCTTCCTGACAGGCTGTGAACAACAACACTGCAAAGAACAAAATCGATAGGTTTAAATATTTCATCGTCTTAGGTTTTAAATGGTCCACAAAGGTAAATCATTGGGACGCAAAATAGTTTGA
>PWJP01000085.1 GCA_003559985.1 Saprospirales bacterium | reverse complement strand
GGCATTCCGGATCAAAACCACAACCCTGATCTCGCACAAATATGTGGAGTTCGTTGGAGTTTTTTTCAATCTGAATTTTCACTGATTTCCCGCAGTCTTTTTTGTTGCCATGTACGATGGCATTGTTGACCGCTTCGGTAAGGGTGAGGAGGATATCCGCTTTGAGACCATCATCCACCTGATACTTGCAAACCAGTTCATCGACAAAGGCCTCCAGTCTGGAAACAGCCTCGGGCCTCGATTCAAGTTCAATCATTTCAAAAATGTTAGACCAGCAATTCTACTCCGGTTTAATTGGAGCGGAGCGAGCGGTAATACTCGTCCACCAGGAATTGATAGTATGGCGACAGTCCCGGTGCCACAGAGCGGTAGAAATGGATTTCAGATTCTCGTTTTCTGAGATACTCCTCCAATTCCGGCGGGAACTCTCTGGTTCTATCCTGAGCAACTTCACCACGTCGCTCATCGTCCAAATCCTGTTCCCTGTCTGCTCTTTCGGCTTGCAATAATCTGGAAATAATATCCTGCTGCCTTTCCAGCAATTCCCTGTTCAACTGTTTATTAACAAGATCTCTCTCAATCTCGTTCATTTTATCAATGATCTCCTGCAATTCTTGTGCCCCAATTCCCTGTTCGGCCTGTCGCTGGCGTAATTCTTCCAACATTTTCCGGAGTTTGGCCTGGTCCCGGGCCATTCGGGCAAAGTCCTCGGCCGAGCCATCATCGCCTTCCTGCATTCGCTGTTGCATCTGTTCCATCTGATCCCCGAGCTGTTCCTGACCTTCGGTAATTTTATCGACCGGCCCCTCGGATTCATCGCCCTCGCCTTCTCCCATGCTTTCACACATTTGGGTGCCATCCATCATTCCGGCCATTTGTTGCTGCATTTGTTCCATAGTCTGGCTGAGCATGAGTGCCAGGTCGTTTACATAGGTCATCACCCTTCGCTGGTCATCGGATGCCTGCGATTTTCTGCGCTCTTCCAGGTTGTCAATTCCCCTGTCAAAGTGCCTTTTGATATCCGTCACCTTACTCAGAATAAACGACTCGAGTTGAATGACGCGCTTGGATAGAGCAACGAGACTGTCCTCCACGACGCGGAAGTCACTCTGAAGTCTGAATTGATCACGGAGCAAATCCACATATCTGGGGGTGTTAATGCTAGTGCGGTTAAAATCCCCTATGAGGTCTTCCTGATCAAAGGAAATGGATATAAGGTTGTCCAGGAGCTTTCGGAGTGTGGCCATGTCCTCCTGCATTTGTTCCATTTGACCTCCCTGCATGCTGCTCTGCATGCTCTGGGCCATTTCCCGCATTTTGTCACCGGCCTCCTGCTGCGATTCTGAAGCACCTTCGTTATCACCCTGGTCGAGTTGTTCAGAGCCTTGATCCAGTTGGTCGCTAATATCGTCTTCCATTTGTTCCTGGTCTCCGAGATTATGAGGTCTGGCCAATTCCTCGTTCTTTTCCCTCATTTCTTTCAGCTTCTCTTTGAGGTCATCAAATTTTTGCTGAATCTCTTCCTGCTTTTGCTGCAATTCTTCCTGAGCTGTCTCCCCGCTGTCGGTCTCTTCGCTCAATTCATCCAACTGGTCAGCGAGTTTTTCAAGTTCTTCGCGATTGCGGTTCATTTGCTGCTCAACCTCAAGGGATTTAAACAGCTCATTCATCCGGTCAATGTTCATCTGCATATTTTGCTCCGACAGCTCCATTTCACGCAACATATCAAGGGCATCATCACGGCTCATTTCATCCAGCATATCCCGGAGCTTATCCATGAGATCTCTCATGTCATCATCCACCATTTGGTCGAAGAGCTCCTGAAATTGCTTCTGCTTTTCCATCAAATCGGGATCCTCTTCAAAAAATTCTTCTTGATTTTGGAGGTTTTCCCTGTGCTTTTCTCTGGATTCCTCAAGTTGCTTCATCATCTCCTCCCGCTTTTCCAGGAGTTGTTCGATATCTCTCCTATCCTGCCAGTCGAGGTCCTTTTTATCCAAAAGGCGCTCCTGCATACGGCGGATTTCCTCCTCGATGTCCTGGGTTTCCTGAACCGATCGGTCCAGATTTTCCCGTATGCTCTCAGTATTTTCACTGGCGATTTCCTCCATTTCCTCCAGGCTCTTAATGCGGTAGGTCATCAAGCCGGTCCGGGTTCTCTTGCTGCCATTGATGGCATCGTTGTCAGCGGCTTCGAAGAAATAAGTCACCTCATCGCCCGGCTTCAAGTCCAGGTCAATCATGTCCCAGTTGAAGACAAATTCACTGTTGCGCGAGCCCGGGGTTTCCACCAGTACTCTCTGTTCAGCCTCCTCTTCACCATCAGCCCTTGTCAATTGATAGTGAAACGATATCTCTCTAAGCCCGTAGTCATCAGAGGCTTCACCCGCGAAAAAACGTATTTTCTCATCGTCTTCATCAATAAACTCCTCCACGGAGATAATGGGATATCGGTCGGGAATAACATTGACGGTATAGCCCACGGAATCAACGCGGTGCAAATTTTCCCCGGAAACAAATATAATATAGGGTCGCGTAGCGGTAAATTGGTTGCTGTACTCAAAGTGATTGGGTCGTCTGACTTCAGCAGAAATTAACTCCTCCGGCTCCAAAAATCGCATTTCCACTTCAGTTGAAGATTCCGTGTAAAAGGTCCAGTTGATTTTGGTGCCCTCGGGTACTGTGAGGTCGCCGACATTCGAGAGACTGGTGGACTCTCTGCCCGTGTAGGTCGGAAAATCCAACTCCACCAGCATATCGGACATTCTCGGTTTTCGAACGACATCCACCGTGTATGAACGGGATTTTACCGGTCCGGAAACAATGCTAAAATCAGTGTCTGACTGTATATTATTAAAAGTGTAGGTGAAATTCCCATCGCTGCCCTTTCTCATTCGGTACTGATAACCTCCTATGTCCACGTAGGCTTCAGCGGGTCTGATATCGCCCTCGGTTGTTACTTCGACCTGGAAATTTTCAAACTGCATCACGCTCAACTCATCGTTGAGAACCTTAAAGTGAAAAGGTGCAGGACGTTCGAAATGCATGTGGTTTTGCAAAATCCGGTTGGTACTGTCGGGAATCAGGGTAGGGGCAAGTATTAACAAGCCAGCGATAACAAAAACCGGTGGAAATACATACCTCGCGTACTTTTTGTTTTCTCCCAGATTAATGGCCGTCAGAAAGGGAACCGGTTTCAATTGGACTGTTTTCTGTTCAATACCGGCCAGTACAAGGGCAGATTTATTCTTGTCAGCCTGCTTTCTCAACTGAAGGATATTGAGTAATTTATCCTCCACTTCGGAAAAATGCTTTCCAATGATTTGGGCGGCCTCCTCATGAGAGATTACCTTGCCCAATCGGAACAATTTAAGCAATGGAAACGCGACCCATCCCAAAAAAGAGAGGCCGGCCACTCCAAAGAAAGAGTAATACATCAATTTCCTGACGCCTGTGCCGAAATAAAAGAAGTGTTCGAGCAATGCGTAAATGAGAAAGAGCGCCAAAACGAGCGCAGAACTCAACAACAGTCCCCTGATGGTCTGGTTGAGGTAATATTTGCGGATGAAATCATCCAGCTTGTTTATCAATTGGTCGTAGTTCGACATTTCCAGGTTGATTTCCGGTTAAAAATCCCATCTTCATTAACTGACTGAACAACAAAAACATTGCAAAAAAGATGGCATTACAGACTGTTAATGTTGAATGCAGCCTTTATGAGTCCACTCCGAAAACCTCTTTTTATTACAAATGGCTGCAAAATCCAATATCTTCGTCATCAGGAAAAATATTTCCTCAACGTAGCTATGGCAACGTCTTCGGGCCACCCATCCGCTTCGCGGTTCTCTCACTTTAAGATCCCTCGGATCCTAACCCATTCAGGAACGTTCGTTCATCCTTTTCCTCGATCTTGAACTATTCGCTCATTTTCATGTACAAAAGGGTTTTCGGAGTGGACTCATTTATGATAAGTGCTAAGTCGGTTAATTTTGGCAGGTTTATTGTATATGAAAATTTAATTATATAAAGACTTTTTCATCGAAAAAATCTCAAAACTTTTTGCCGTAAATCAAACGGATAGGAAAACGCATAAAAGTTAAATTCAGGAACGACAGACAAAACTAACATACTTGACTGTTAATCATATTTATTATACATGATTGATATATTTTATTAATAATGTTCAACATGTGAAAGATATTTTTCAAAAAAGTTGCAGCTAATAGATTTTTGCTTACTTTTGCAGGTTGAAACACTATAATCAAAACCGTGCAGACGCTAAGAAGTGACCTGCAAACAAATATAATCCTTATGAACAATAGACTGTTACTGGGAATTATGCTGATTTCGGTGGTGCTGATCTTAAATGCCTGTAGATCGGACGATGAAATACCACAACCCGTGGATTACGGACAGCCACACGAGCTGGGTGCTGAAGTGGTGACCGACTGGTACGAAGTTTTTATTGGTGTGAGTAGATATGCTGATGGTTACAGGCCTCCTATCACCTCGAGGAACCTCGGCTACATTGGCTTGATTGGTTATGAATCGATAGCACAGGCTACACCCGGTCAACAATCGCTGGGCAGTCATTTCCCCAATTTGGAAATTCCCGCTATCAAGGAGTTCGAGGATTACTACTGGCCGGCTGTGCTAAATTCTGCATACTCCTCTGCCTTAAAATATTACTTTCCACATGTCAGCCAGGAATATGTCCAGATGATGGACCATATGTATGAGCAATATTTTAATAAATTTTCTGAAAAACTGGACGATGAGGTTTTGAATCGTTCTGAGGCATATGGAAAAAGTGTGGCCTCGGCGATAATCAATTGGTCTCAACTGGATGAGGAGGGTGATTTCGCCTTTTTGGATCCCACACCTCCTTATAACCCGCCCGCGGGACCGGGATTGTGGCAACCCACACCTCCAGATTTCACCCCAGGATTGACCCCTTATTGGGG
>PWJP01000268.1 GCA_003559985.1 Saprospirales bacterium | reverse complement strand
TTTTGCTTGACCGCTGCTTCCAGACAGCCATGCAGGTTTAATCAACTGTAGGTTGGTGGTTGGTCGCGCAAGTTGGAATTGCACTTTCAGGTTGGAATATTAAAACTGTAGGTAATGTATGACTTCTTTTGTCATCAGGGGCAAATATATTACGAAATCCTCTATGTAAACAAATGCCAAGGTGGGTAATTTTTAGATTACAAATATTTATAATGTATAAAAACCACACAGGTAGCACAATAAAAAAACCTCCCCCTTGAACTTTTTCAAAGAGGAGGTCCCATCCCAAAAACAGTAAACTATATTTTCAGGTAAATGCGATTGAAATCGATCAATGCATCATGATCATTTTTTTGGTCGCACTGTACCCATCTGTATCTAAACGGTAGTAATAAACCTGGCTGGAAAGTCCCTCCAGCTCTTTCACGGTAATCTCGTTGTAGCCGGCTTCGAATATTTCTTCCACCGTGTAAACTACCTTTCCTGTCACATCCATGATGGTGATTCGCGCATCCGCTCTCTCTGCCATGTTAAAGCTTATTACGGTGTAATCTCTGAAGGGGTTGGGTCTGTTTTGGAACAGTTCAAATCCACCTTCAGCAGTGATTCCATCGGTAAACTCAAATTCCATGTGGTGAGGCTCTCCATTGAGATACGCCCTGACCGGTGTTTTGGAGGATGTCATATTGATCGAGCCTGCAATATTGCCCGATTCAATAGCATCGAAAACCAATGTGAACAAGATCTCATCATCACTTATAGTAGTCGGCAATACATCATTCCAGCTAAAAGGCACCAGGCCATCTGCCACCTGGGCGAAATTGACATGTTCATCGCTCATATCAATAGCACCCTTTTCTACTGAGCGCAGATTCATCTCGTTGTGGTTAAACAAGAGGGTGAACTGGAATGCATCAACATTTCTAAAATCCCGGGCCCTCACAGGTACTTCAAAGCTGTTTCCAGCCTGGAATTCTTTTCTTTGGACTTCAAATGTAAGCGGATCACCGAGTGATCTCGGGTTGGCTCCCTGGGCGCTACTCGGATCATAGCTTCCATCGACATCTCCAACTTTAACGGCAATGAAATCAAGTCCGGTCATATTCGCATTGAAATCCGGAATCATGTATGTTTCGTTGAAATTCTGACTGAGCGGATCAAAACCGGCAAAGTCATACTTTGCATCGACAAATCTCCATGAAGTATTATCATCAAACTCATCGATGGTGCCGAGTATTAATCTTCTGAGCTGTGCAATATCGCGGACATCAATAGTGCCTGAGCGATCAATATCTGCCGCGATCCACTGGTATGGCGAATTAAAATACTGAGTACCTAAAATATGACGCTGAATCAGGGCAATATCGTAAGTTGAAATACCCGCGCGGTGGTCCACATCTCTTTCGGGAACCACCTCATAGGAGCCTCCGAGTGGCATTTCAGGAAAGCCATAACTGCCTTGATCATCCGTCATCTCAGGTGACATGGAGGACCCCATAAGGTTCACTTCCACATCATTGACAGGCATCCCGCTATCCATATAAACCGAGCCACTTATGAGACCCTGGGGACCGCTTCCTGAACTTCCACCAGGAGGGGGACAGGCATTGTTATTATCCTGAACATCCACTCTTGCCATACAAATGCTTTGGTTGCCATTTTCATCGGTTACATAAAGCGGCACCATTATCAAGCCAAGATCATCACAACCCAAAGGCAATAATTTATCAGTTGGGTCAGAAGAAAAGGAAAACTCTACCTCATATCCACAATTGTGGCTACTTCCTCCATCCAATAAGTGCGCTGGCAATTCGAGCATGGCCGAATCGACCTGTCCGTTTCCATTCAAATCCATATCCATTAGATCTACTGCCAATCCGTCGTAGCATACCGCCTTAGGTGCGGTGCAATTGATGATTGAAAACAATTGCGTACAAGAGGTGATGTTTCCACAACCATCTTCAACAGTCCACACTATGCGGTGAGTCCCTATTGGGTAGGTACCACTTGCATTGGTGGGATCATTTTCGTCATCCGCAAATTCATTGTCACCTGAGCTCAGATCAAAATAACCATTGTTGTTCAGATCTATATCGTACTTCCAGTTGAGGTCTTCCTCTTCAGTGCAGTCGTCTTCAGCAGATTGTACAAGCTCTATATAAGCATCGCCACAATCAGGATCGAATGAACAAATACTCACATCGTCACAATCCCCTGTAAACACAGGCGCTACATTATTAATAACCTTAATGGTCTGATCCTGAACCCAGGTGACGTACTGTCCATTTTCAAACTGACACCAGTCAATGACGGTCCAGGTACGGACAATCTTTAAACAGGCCGGGTCATTGGGACTGCTGATATTGAATGTCTGATCACTGTAAGAGAAGTGAACCATATCACACAAGTCGTCATCGAATTTGGGAAATCCGGTAGAATCAGGGTCCAGTGCCAATGGACTGCAAGTATTTTCAAGAGTTACAGATTCAGGAAACTCGATTTGATCCCGGGTAAAAGGTTCGTAATTAACAATATTAATGGTCTGTACACACTGGCCTCCCACTGTGCCATCCATGCCAACTGCTGCAAAGGTTCTTGAAATAGTACCGGTTCCACAGTTATCAATATCGATATTGTCTGACTCTTCTATCGAAACATCACAGTTGTCGTATGCAAATCCATCGACGCCCCAGAAATGGGGTTCAGGTAAGTCGGGGTTACCTATATCATGAATTATAATGTCACCTCTTGGATCTAAATTTGGATCCTGCAAATCACTTAAATTCTCCAGCCTTACGACCGTTCCAAAAACATCGAGATCCTCCGGATCCAATGGGAATTGACAACTCACCTCTATATTTGGTGGACATTCAATTGCAGGGGGTATCTTGTCCTGTACCTCGACTTCTACCATACACTCATTGGAGTTTCCGGAACTGTCGAATACCCGTAGTATAATCTGTATATTATTGTCTGCAATGTCACAACAGAAAAAGTCCACATAGGGCTTAAAAGAAGGTTCTTCACCATCACAACCTGTAAACATTCTACTGACTTCCATATGAGACAATTCACACTCATCAAAGCTGCCATTGTCAAATGCTTCGGCATCGACTCGCGCTGTGCCATCATTGGTCAGTGCAACCACTGTGGTCTGCTTACACACTGCTATCGGCTCGGTTTCATCCTCTACCGTTACAGTGGTTGTGCAAGTGGAGCTGTTTGGAGCACAATTGTCATAAGCCGTAAAGGTTAGAATATTGTCACCACCGGGCAAAGAAATGGTTCCGCCAGCCCAATCAGCTTCAAACCCTCCCGGGTACTGCAAATCAATTCTATCGACCTCATTGCAGTTGTCCTGTGCAAACGGTCGCTCAACAAATACATTAGCCGAGCAACTGTGGGAAGTACTGGTTGTGACCGTTATATCAGCCGGACAATCTATTTCCGGTCCTTCATCATCAACAATTTCAATTGTCTGAGTGTGTGTTTCTACAATATGATCATTGCACCAATGCTCTCGTACTGTCCAAACGCGAATAATTTTCTGCTTGCAATTGATTACAGGTTGAATGTTGTCCTCAAAAGTAGCCACCACCCCGCAGTACTGTCCGATATCGGATAAAATATCCATTCCGTTAATTTGCGGATACCCGGTAGATTCCGGCGATGGGAATCCGTTGGGGAGTGTCTCGAAAGTCCCGTCGCAAGCAAGAGCATTACTACCGGCCTTGGTGAAGTCCTGTGGAAATGTTACTTCACTCAGGTCTAAGCGTTTGAGCAAAATTTGCTGTTCACAGGGCACCGATTCATTGCCAGATGAATCAATTGCTATGTACTCCCGTATAACCACCTGAATAAAATCTTCGTCGCAAACTATGGGTGTAATGGTTTCATTCAGTAAAACAATAGACTCCACATCCCCACAATTGTCAAAACCAACGGGCTCTGTAGGTTCCCATACTTCAAAACAATACAGGGTGTCATTGGTACACTCTATAGTCGGTGGGAGCTTGTCCTCTACAAAAATGGTACCCCAGCAACTGTTACCAGTGGGATGACCATCGGAATCCAATCGCGTGACTTTTACTTCCAGCTCTTTGCCTATATCTTCCTGGCCAACAACGTTGGTTCCGCGATTGTCCACGTCCACTTTAAAAAATTCATTGATACAGGGGTAGTGGCCTGCCAGAATCTTATCGGGCGTGATCACCGCTTCACAATTTTGATCCACTGAGACCTGCACATTCATATTACATGAAATGGTCGTGTCAAGCGGTTGCGGAGTTTCTACCGTAACCTGGACACTTTCCGTTGCAGTATTACCACAGGCATCCGTTACGGTGACTGTATAAGTGGTAGTAGATAAAGGACTTGCTACCGGATTGCTGATATTCGGATCGTCAAGAGATGCCGCAGGGGTCCAATTGAATTCGTAATCCTTCAACCCCGGATTTTTCAGTGCAACCACGCAGTATTCGCCCTCCACAGTGCTCAGTGGGGTTAATTCTGCAGTCTCCGTATCAATTATGCTAAAGGTTGTTTCGTTTAAAAAAGGGCTGTAAATTGCAGCATACAAAATACCCGTTAAGGGATCAAAATCAGCTCCCTGGCAGAAATTCACCAGAGTACCAATATTACCAATGAGATCCAAATCACCGGTTAGCAGGTCAAACTCATAAAGAGAGCTGTCCACAGCGTTTAGAGTGTAGGCAGATCCATCCGGATCAATTCCCAACCACAATCCACATTGGATACCCAATCTGTACAATTCAACCGCCTGACCTGTTGACAAATTGACCTGATAGACAATTGAGGAATCACCGCATACGCCATCTGTACTTAGAGCGTACATCAGACCGGTAACATCATTATATGCCAATCCAGCCCAGGTATGACCCGGTTCAGATGGTATGATCGGTCCGATTTCTGTGCGCGCTGCAGTAGTTGTATCAATTGTCACAAGCACATTGCTGTCAATATCAATCACATACAAGTCACCATTTCCAAAATCTCCCGC
>PWJP01000202.1 GCA_003559985.1 Saprospirales bacterium | reverse complement strand
CAATCACAATAGCGGTTAAAAGGGCAACACTGCGACCTTTGTTCCTCCATATGTTTCTCCAGGCAATTTTGAGAAGTATTTTCATTGGCAAAAATTTTCAATCATTCATCGGGGCCAGGCTGTAATTCTACTCACCCCGTACTTTACTTTTTTCTGCAATCACTTTATCTGCTTAGTTCATTAAAAATTCCAAAAGCAGTCACGAGCGAGAAGCGCTGATGACATCGAGTCGAATGACCCGGTACATGGGATAAATCGCTATGAGTAGCGCAATAAAAAACACGATTATGGCCTGAGTGTAAAACTGGTCCGGTGCAAAAGACATCGGCAGTACCGGTGCCCAACCCATATCAATTACAGTTTCCGCCAACTCACCGGTTAGTTCAATCGGATACAGGTAAAAATAGTAGAGCAACAACCAGGCAAATCCAACACCGGCAATCACTCCCAACAAGCCGATGATAAACACCTCCAGGAATAGTGTAAAAGCGAGCTTTAATCGGGCCATGCCCACCGATATCAGAATTCCAAATTCCTTGATGCGCTCCAGGGTCATTGTGAGAATGGTCCCGAAAAATCCAAATGCAATAACGATGTACAGTATATAGGACATCAAATACGCCCCTACCAGATCAAATTCCAGCAATTCGAGCAACTCCGGAATCAATTCGGGCCACGTAAATACGCGGAGCTCGCTGCCCTCCAAAAAATCACCAATGTTCACCGCAACTGCATCCGTGTGCCGGTCACTATCCATTCCGATCAAAAGCGAGGTGACTTTATCCTCGGCGGATAGCAACTCTCTGGCTGTTTCCAGAGGCATGTAAATGGTCCTGGAGTTCATATCGGGCAGTGGGTGATCCATAATTCCCACTATTTCATAAAGTCCACTGGCAGACATGCCGAATCGACCCTGCCCGATCAGGGCAATGGTATCGCTTACAGACAATCCCAGACGGTCGGAAAAGCCCTGACTCAAAACAACCCCACGCTCTTTATCATCAAAAAAACGACCGTTCACAAGCCGGTCCTTAAGCCCGTTGAATTGGTGTTCTTTTTCAAGATCTACTCCAAAGACAAAACCTCCTCTGGTGGTCTGCTCATCGGCAGCCAGCATAAAAGTTTCAATTCGCGGTAAGACAAAAGTGATCCGATCATCCTGTTCGGTCAGTTCTCTTTCCAAATCACCGTCGTAATAAAAGGAATTGTCCAGCGAGGGCTCATTTTCAAACCGGTAGTCCTGGATTTGCAAGTACCCTGTTTGAAAACGGGTCATATTATCCACGATCATTTCATGGGACCCCCGGTTAATTGATTGCATAAAAACAGAGGCAACCACAGCAAATATCAGAGCAGAAATGGTAATCAGAGTCCTTCTCTTGTTCCTCCAAAGACTCCTCCAGGCTAGTTTAAATAAAGTTTTCATCTGAAAATCCTGTTTATCTTCAAACTTTAACCGCTGGGGGAACCGAAAGGATTCTCACCGGCATATCCTAAATTTAGCCCGGTAATTGGTTTCAATAAACGGGCTACTCAATTCACTTAGAAAAATCACTGCAATCGCTGCATATTTCTCCTGTCAAAAAAGTCGAGTTCAATCTCGGCATCAAAATCCATTAGTTGGTATTCCAAAATGGTTTGGTGGCCTTCATTATCCACTGGTATCACCACCATTCTCGAGGGCACTTCCCGGTCGCCAAAAGCCTTGATCTCACTCAGCTTTATCTCATTCACCAATTTCACTCGCTGGTCGTACTGTTCCATCCGCAATTGGATGTAGCTGTCTTTGACTACCCACATTTTCACCTTGCCCCAAACTATCGGGGTTTCCGGTTTGGGAATTAATTCAAGTACATAGCAATCTCTGCCCTCGTACTCTTCAGTGCGAACCACCCTGTGCTCGTAATCTTCGATCACATCCGAGTCCCTTACGAGGTCATCGTTGGTGAAATCCGAACCCATCCAGGACTGCGACATCATGGAGGATGGCAGCCTGGTTACACGGTCTATTCGCGGATCGTAGGTCCAAATGTTGTTTTCGCGCATGAGAAATGAAGTGCCCCGGTCTCGTGCAGGAGCTGTGACTAAAATCATGGAATAATCGTTCCCAATGTGCCAGGACTTTATGGAAATCTCCCGCTCGTATCTCGGGCGCTCAATGGTCATGGTCATCTCGGCATAGAGATTATCCCCACGCATCACATCTTCCATGCGCTCGAGAATCTGTCTCGATTCCTGGGATTCCAGCACTGGCATTATACCAAAACAAAAAATGGACAGGAAAATCAGTACTTTCATATTTCAATAATTTTTCCGGATAAAGAGACGAAACTTACCTTTTCCATCCGTCCCTGTATATTCAAAACGAGTATCCAAGATGATTCAATATTCGGTCTTACCCTCCTAATCAGACTTCTCTCCATCGGTCAGGGACTCATCCCGCAGCTCCCGTAATTTATCAGAAATCCAACCGTAGGTGCGTATTGCATCGCGAAGGTTTTCATCCGAACTATCCTCAAGCCTTCCCCTTATTTCACGGGCTTTGTCAAAGTGATCCAATAGAACTCCAATCACATTTATACGCTCCTCCAGGAGGGTTTCAATAGGTTGAATCTTAAAAGCGTAATAGGTCTTTCTATCTCCTCGTTTCAGCCTTTTTTCAACCATTTGCAACTCAATCAAGCCATTCAAATTCTGGCTGGTGGCTCCCTTACTGATCTCCAATGCTTTTCTGATCTCCTGAAAACTCACTGCATCCCGATCATCGGACATCAAATATCCCAATACCATTCCGGCAGTGCGGGTAAGTCCAAGGCGCTCAAAAAACAACCCTACCTCCTGAATGTAAGCCATTCTCTTCTCTTCCATAAGTGACTCTCAATTGAGAGGCAAAGTTAAAGCATCTTTAGTTCAGAACCAAATGAACTTTGAAGTTTTTTCCATCTTAATTCATCTTTTCTATCTGAATTGCCCCACAACTTCCTCCTCCAAATGGTTATTGTCAGGATAATCTACCAATCCAGACTTCTGCTAAAGGTTTATAAAAGTTGTAATGAATTAGTGGTGTACACATTCCAATTGGGACACACCTAAAAACCCTATGCCCGTCACTTTCATGTGACAGAATACCGGTAAGATTTTCGAAAAAAAATCTTTAACCAAGAAGACGGATAGAAATTACATTCCTCCGTCAAACATAAAGAATGCAGCACCCAATGTAACCCCGAAAATCACATAAAATACTATGAGGATAGCAAACCAAATCAGCGTGGCTTTGGCCCAATTGGCCTTACTGGGGTTGGCGTTTCCTCCAAGTGCCCACAAAAAAAGCAGCACGATGTTGACAATTGGGATAATCATGAGGAGGATGGTTATCAACCACTCTTTCGTACTAACCGGTTCCGGGTTGGAAATTGGATTTTCCATAATAAAAATATTTAATGAGTAAAATTCTATGCATCAAGTAATTAAATCTCTTTTCCGGAAAACCTCTTTGCCATTCACCCTTATTAATAGCTATTCTGACACCACTACTTTCGCGTCAAATTTAACATTTTTTTATATCTTTCACGGGGATAACCAAAATTTTTCATAAATTTCAGAGATTTGTCTCAGAGACTCTAGTCTCACCCCAAAACTTCTCTCACAGCGGGAGCTATTGACAGCTTTTCATATCTTTACACAATCAGAAACAGGGGGATTTATGAAGTCAATGATCAGGCAAGCGCTAATGAAGGTGCCGCTGAATATCAACAAAAACATCACTTATGACCGGCAGACGGTAAAGGTCTTGCAAAAAGCCACCGGGGCGGACTCAAACTGCGTGGATGTGGGATGTCACAAGGGAGAGTTTTTGGACAGTGTGTTGAAAAACTGCCCGGATGGAAAGCACTTTGCTTTTGAGCCGATACCTGCTCTGTTTAATGATTTGAAACAGAAATACGGTGAATCGGTCGAAGTGAAGGACATCTGCCTTTCAGATACATCGGGAGAGACTACCTTTCAATACGTGAAGAGCAACCCGGCCTACAGTGGGATTTTGCGCCGGAAGTACGATCGGTCATCGGAGAAGGTGGAACCCATCAAGGTGCAAACAGATACCCTGGACATAGTTTTACCAGGAGATTACCCAGTGGACTTCATCAAAATGGATGTAGAGGGTGCAGAGTACAGGGTTCTAACAGGGTCGCGGGAAACCATAGAAAAATACAGGCCGGTGATCGTTTTTGAATTCGGCCTGGGCGCTGCAGATATTTACGGAGTAACCCCCACCATGATGTACAAACTGTTGCACGGAGAGCTCAATATGAAAATAGGACTGATGAGGGACTTCCTTAAAGACCGAAAGCCTCTGAATGAACAGTCTTTTAAAAAGCACTTCTACCAGAGGTTGGACTTCTATTTCATGGCCTGGCCTTGAGCGGGTTATTGGCTTTTGGCCGATGGCGGATGGTTAGTTGTGAGTTTTGATTTTTTTTAAGCCGTAACCTCAGTGTGGCCGGCAGTAGATCATTATCCTGGGGGTTTTTGGTTTTTTGAGGATATTTTGAAAAAAACGCTTCATGCGATAGAAAGGAATCCCGTAGGGATGAAATGATTATAATAATTGATCTTACTAAAAACACGAACCCCGTAGGGGTGATATGATCATAATCACGCCTCCTGCGATAAAATAGAACCCAATAGAGGACGCAAGGCATTTTCTGTCAAAGGTTGTAGGATTTGCATTGGATGGGCAGGACAAATACGCACGGCCGTGCGTATCTACAGATATTTCCAATTGGTATTTGAAAAATGATCAATGGGATTTTCGGGTGTTAAGGACGCAAGGCATTGCGTCCCTACATTGGTAACTGATCCCTAACACCATCCGCTAGCCCCTAGCCCCCAACCCGTTGCCTGCCCCCCCCAAAGCATTCATCGATTTTCCCTGAATAAATTTTCTTACAAAATACATGATAGAACCTTTTAATACATGAGTTTATGGGGTAAATTCGTATGCCTATTTATGGCAAATTAATTTGGTT
>PWJP01000079.1 GCA_003559985.1 Saprospirales bacterium | reverse complement strand
TCATTCCTTTCAAAAAAACGTACGATGGAACGATAGGACTCAAGCCCCTCTTCTCGAAATCTCTTTATCAAATAATCTCTACCTCCTTTGTTCATAACCATCAAAGCTTATTGAGCCTGTAAAGTACGGGATTGGACGGGACGGCATCTAGTGCCATAGAGGGCAACTGTAAGTTAACCATATAGTACCCATCTTCAACCTCGCTATCTACATACACCAACTCGGTAATGGTACATCTTGTTCTGTCGCCATGCATTGAATTCCAAAAAGCTTTGTGGCCGGCTAGCAAACCGCCATCTTCTTCTGGGTCAACCGATGGTAAATCAACCAATAAATGTTTGACACCTTTTTGGGCAAAATAATCCAATAAACCCGCCTCCAAATATACGGGTTCGTTGCCTGAATACATCTTGTTTAACTTTCTCATATCATTCGGTAGTGTGCGTATAATAACAGCTTCAACCCATTCAGGAATATCCCAGATATCCTTCTGTAAAACGACACCCCGGGAAGAGGGTGCAACACTCACCAGGACACCTGAGAAAAAATACTTATCCAACAATCCTGCCATCACAAGGCCATTATCAAAAACATGACCTGAGCATTCGGTATGTGTACCGTTGCCATGCGGATTAAACTTTACATTGAAAAAATTAACAGGACTACCTTCCTTAATGCTACCCACAAACTCACCTGCTTTCAAGGGCTCGAAGGAAGGGGAGGGCGCGAAAAAACAATTGGGATTCCTTGTTCCGTCTTTAAGGGTCATGCCTATTTCAATAGGGCGGTCAAGGTCTGAATGAAAGGAATGTCCTCCCAATTCAATTAAAATCTTCGCTTTAGTCATTTCAAACTTCTTTTATCCACACCCCAGGTGAGTTTCTTTCTCAGTGTTTCAGCAAAGGAGTAATCATGTAAGTGAATAATCCTTGCGAGATACTCGCTTTTCCTTAAAGCTATCTCATAGTTGCCTTTTATCCGCTCAAACCGGCTATCCATACTGCAAAGAAAAGAATCGGTCCTTCCTTCGAGTTCAAGACTTATTACACAGTCATCTCTAAGAACAAGTGGACGCACATTTAGATTATGTGTAGCAACAGGAGTTAATACGAAATTACCACTTCCGGGAAAGACAATGGGACCACCACAACTCAATGAATATCCGGTAGATCCGGTGGGCGTAGAAACGATAATTCCATCCGACCAATAAGTATTCAGAAACTCACCATTAATATAGGCGTGGATTGCAATCATAGAGCTAGTATCACGCTTAAACACAGTGAAATCATTGAGGGCAACCGGCGAATCTCCAAAAAGTACAGGCGTGGATTCAAGATGGAGCATGGTCCGGTCTTCAATGTAAAATCTATCGTTCTTGATATCTTCAACGGCCCTACGCGCCTGACCTTTTTCAATACTGGCTAAAAAACCCAATCGACCCAAGTTTACTCCAAGAACAGGTAGTTTGTTTTTGTAGCTGAACAAAACAGCGCGTAACATGGTCCCATCCCCCCCCAGACTTATCATAAAATCAAGTTCGTGATCTTCGATTTCAGACGACAATTGAAGAGCTTCAGTTCCAGGGTTCTTTCGTATTTCAAATGGAAGAAGGTCGAGCAGGACATTATAAACACTAAGTCTGTAGCCAGCCTTAATCAGATATTCGAGAAACTCAACCACCCAGGCTCTTTCATCTTTTCCCAGTCGATTGCCATATACCCCTATTCGCATAGAAAAATATTACTGTATCAGAGTTCAAATCTCAAGGAAATTGATGAATTCATTATACCTGTCAGTGAGAAAGTCTTCGTAACTCTCTTCTGTGAAATAGGCAACTACCTCGTAATCAAATCGCTCGAAAGATTGTATTATTCCCTGAATGTCAAACAAGTTTAGTTTTAAGCTGACGTAAATCTGCTGGCTGTCGGGAACTGCACTGATGAGTGTTGAGAGTACGGAAGTATTCTCTTGTTCAACAATCCTAGCTATCTCACTTAAACTGTAATCTCTTTTATCTAATTTAAGAACAATGAGCGAACCCGGCTCAGTGATATTAAAAACGTTTCCAAGATGAACAAACAACTCAGAACGACTAACTCCACCTTTCAACTGAAGCTTGCCATCAAGTACCGGTAAAAGGGACAGACCGGAGGCAATAAATTTCTGATAAATGTGAAGCACATGATCTCCGAGATCAATGGAATCTCGTCGCAATTCAAGACTCTGAATATCACTAAGTTGAAGCTGATCTTCCAGGTCTATAATATCATCTACACTCACAAGACCAAGAAAGATATCATCTTTGACTACTGCCAATTCATTCACCTCAAGGTTCTCCATCAACCTAACAGCATCACCGACGCTGACATTGGCTTCAACAGTGTAATCAACTTCAGAAATTATATCCTTACCAAACATTTTATAATCCTTATGTACTTATAAGACACAATCAAAGCTACAATAGTTGTATGAGCCACTACCATACCTTTTTCACAAAAGCTTCTCTTTACGCTTACTAAACTCCAAATCACTGATCAATCCCCGGTCTCGTAGATCCTTAATCTTTCTTAACTGCACAAGAATCTTACCATCTTTTTCAGTCCCCGCTTCCTCTTTCTTATCATCAGCCTTTATTTCAGTGGACAACAGGTCATCCCGTTCCACTTCAAGTAATTTAGCGGACTTAAAGTTGGAATGGACCAGGTTTTCCCACTCTTTTTGCACGCGAAGCCAGGCCAAACCCGGATGCACTTTAATTCGTTCATAATCGTCAAACCCATTTTCAAAAGCAAGTTTCAAATGCCGAAATGCCCTTTCTTTATTCTCCAAGAGGCTAAAACAACATGCGAGATTAAAATGTATGGCAGCATCCCGGCTATTAATCTCAAGTACTTTTTCAAACAAATCAACCGCTAGTTCATACTCGTAATTCTGGTAATGTCCTTTGGCCTCATTCTTGAGTTCCAAAACCACTTCACGGGTAGATTTAGCCTTCTTAGCTCTTTTTCTAGCCTCCTTCTTAATCCTTTTCGGAGGACCTGCCTTTTGAAAACTCTTACGTTTGGCTAAAAAATCATTAAAATCGCTGTCGAAATACATCCTATTATACAGATAGTCGAATCGCTCCCGTCGCATAGTGAGAAACCCAAAGAAGTCAATTAGCGCAATGATAAAAGAAATCCCAAAAGTGAAAAAAAGAAGAATATAGAGAAACCCAAGAACATACTGCCCCAAATAGAACCGGTGCGCACCGACCCAGCCGAGGAAAAACGCCAATAGGGTAGCAGTATTTTTATTCTTCATAGATCACCTTACCTTTTCATCTAATTTCTTCTCAATTTTCTTACCCCGAATCCTTTTACCGGATTTATCATAAACGCATGTCACAAAAGCAATGTCATCTTTAAAATTCTCCTGACCACCTATTTCCTTTACTTCATTCAAAAAACGCTTATTAAATCTTACGGGATCCAAATCCATATTATTGAGTGTAAAATTTTCAATAAACTCTCTTCCGAGAAATCCACCCCGCTCATCCTCGTACTCGGATATTCCATCGGTGTAGCAGAAAAGGGTACACTCACCCTCAATGATTTTAACGCCCTTTTCAACATCCTGAAGATTCACCACAACCCCGAGAACGGGACAACCACCCGTCAACCATTCAATCCCATCACTGCCCAAAAATACAGGAGCATTATGTCCGGCATTAACATATTCAAGAGTACCGCTTTTCATATCCAGACAACCTATGAAAAAACTTATAAACTTATCTCCCTTAGTGATTCTAAAAACACCTTCATTAAGATTTTGAACGAGAACATCCAGGTTTCTAAACTTATCTACCATACTCCGGAGAAGAGCCTGAAAATTGGCCATCAAAAGGGCAGCAGCAACCCCCTTACCTGACACATCAGCAATGCAAACTATGTATTTATTATCCTCGAGACCTATGATATCGATATAATCACCACCTACATTAAAATGGGGTTTGTAGTAGAAGTCAAATTGTAACTCATCCGTTTCAGGAATATCATCAGGTATGAGCATTCGTTGCATTTCAGCAGCGAGTTGAAGAGATTTTTTCAACCGCTCCTGTTCTATCTGCTGCTTAAAGAGTCGTTTGTTCTCAATCGCAACCGCTACAATGTTTGTGATGGTATTTATAAACTGAATTTGATCGTAGATATCCACACCCTCCTCTTTGATTTCGCCTATAAGAGCGAAGGCAATGGGAACTTCTTTGTGATACACGGGAATAACTACCTCAAATTCTCTTAGATAGTCAAGATCATCGGGCCTCACAGGACTGGTTCTTTTATACTGTAGAATTCGTTCAAGCAAGTCCCTTTCATCCAACTGGTAATCAATACCAATTTGCGTAACACAAGTCCAATCATTTTCATCGCTGGTGAAAAGGGCCATTTTTCCCACACCCATGTCCCAGTTCAGAAAAGTTCGGTACATACTAAACAGCCCACTGGCACTTACATTCTCATTAATAGCCTGGGTAATAGTCAATAAACTCTTGATTTGGAGCTGCTTAAGCTTCAATTCATTCTCGAGTCTATCGTATTTTGAAAGGTTGTCGTACATAAATCAGATTAATACAATCCATCGCTAAGTTAAGATTATATCCCATATTCAACATCCAATTAAACAAATGATTGCCGCAACACCAATTACTTATCCACCATTGACGACTTAATTTAGACCAATCATTCATTATTTACCACGAATTAACTCAGATCGGGATTGTTCTTATGCCTGTGCCTATCCCTTATAGTTTTTTTCTCAAAACTGGCCTCAAGCTCCCTCTCCAAATAGATATCCATTTGATTGGAAAGACAGCCTATTACAAAAAGGATATCAGCCAGCTCCTCACCAATTCTTTTTCGGGCATTGGCAGCATCTTCACCTTTTTTAAATGATTGCTCTCCGTAAACTCTGGCCATTAACCTGGACAATTCCCCCACCTCCTCCATCAATACAAGCATATTGGTTCTCTCATCAAAATACCTCACTCCGTATTCCTTAATCCAATCGTCCGTTCTTTTCTGAAATTCGCTAATCTTCAAAACTCTCTGTTTTTACTATCAACAATAATAGTCACCGGTCCTTCATTCACAAAATCAATCTTCATGTGAGCTCCAAACTCTCCGGTTACCACTTTATCCACCGTCCTTTTTATATGTTGGACAAATTCATCGTACATGGTCTCAGCTTTATTTGGTTCACATGCACGAATAAAAGATGGCCTGTTTCCCTTTTTTGTGTTCGCATGAAGAGTAAACTGACTAACCACAGATATACCACCATCGATATCCTTAACAGAGAGGTTCATTTTACCATCCTCATCGTTAAAAATACGCATGGAAGGAATTTTTCGCAAAAGGTAGTCCATATCATCTTTTTCATCATCCTCCTCAAATCCAATCAAAACAACCAGCCCATGGGAAAATTTACCCTTGGTTTCAAAAACACCATCATTCAATACTTTGACTCGCACATCTTCAGCTCTCTGAATTACAGCTCTCACAATTTTTTCGGCTAAGTTAATAATAACCCCAAAATGACACGCATATAAACCCTATCAGAACAATGTAATAATTGAGGTGGATAAGTGGAAATATTTATGTGGAAAACTCTTAAAACCCGGCATGACGTATATAAAAAGTTTTTATATAATAAATTTTTCCATACAAGAATAAATTACGTCAAGTTGCAGATACACTTATTCACTAAGGCCTTTAAAAAACTTATCCAAAAGAGGTTAATCCACATATTGTGAATAACCCGCTAAACTATAATAAAATAAGGAGAATGCTATGTGGAAAAATGGCTTAAATATGATAAAACCGATTAATCCTAATCATTCTTAAAAAAGTTAGCCACATATCCACAGACCTAATAATAATGGTTTAACTTATTTAAAGATTTAAAAATATTACTATCAAAAAAGGGTGATTGTGGAAAAGTATAAATTTGTGCTTCCAATACCGGGTCTTATGAAGCTCATTGGAATGGATTGTAATTTGGTAGATATGGAAATTTGCCGGTGAAAACTTTAGCGGATTATGAATAAATACTCCCGCGCGGTGCGGATTTGGATTTGGGCAGGTGTTATAATGGTGTTTTTCCAGATTGTAATTGGTGGGATTACAAGGCTTACGGGTAGTGGTTTATCCATTACTCGTTGGGAGATAGTCACGGGTACCATCCCCCCACTTAGCGAGAAGCAATGGGAAGAGGCATTCGAATTGTACCGTCAGACTCCCCAGTACGAGCAGATTAACCTCGGAATGAGCATGAGTGAGTTCAAGTTCATATACTTCTGGGAGTATATGCACCGGTTGTGGGCTCGACTGCTCTTTTTTGTGTTCATAATTCCCTATATTTTCTTTGTTGTAAAGGGTAAAATAGGCCGATCGCTTAACCTAAAATTATTGGGAGCTGTGGGCCTGGCTGCGGTAGTGGCATCCATTGGTTGGATTATGGTAGCCAGTGGACTCATTGACAGACCCTGGGTCAATGCCTACAAGCTCTCCATCCACCTCATGCTGGGTTTGACTCTTTTCACCTACTTATTTTGGGTAGCCATCAAGGTCAATGGTACAAAATGGGCTAGCAGTAATTTACTGGGCAAACCCTGGCTAATATTTTTATTGATATTGATCATACAAATATTTTTAGGAGGCATGATGTCCGGCACCAGGGCTGCACTTTTTTACCCGACCTGGCCGGATATGTACGGTGAGTTCATTCCCTCGGTTATACTGGAGGGCCAGAACTGGAATGCTGAGAATTTCACCTATTACGACAGGAGCCTATTCATGACAGCCCTCGTTCAGTTTTTACATCGCATGGTGGCCTATCTGCTGATGGTTTTCGGTGCTATTATGATTTGGCGTCAGTGGAAAGATGCCCAAAATACATTGGAAAAGAACGCCTTGATTACCTTTGGAGGACTGCTTTTTATCCAGATTCTGTTAGGTATCGTAACTCTGTTGACCACCAAGGGTCAGATACCAGTTTTTTGGGGGGTGATGCATCAGGGAGTTGCTTCCCTGTTATTTTTGTCCGTTTTCTATAATTACTATATTGCCAAAAAATCGTGAATTATCTAATCCTAATCTACATTGATCAACCAGATTTTAACTCCTGAAAATAGCATTTGAACAAAATACCTGTGCATAATTTTAAGCATAGTCAGTCCGTGTGTCAAAAATTGTATAATTTAGCGGCTTGAATGTTTGAGAAAGATGGAATACGAACTCAAGAAAAAAGGCAAGTACAGCTACATAGAAACCGGTGGTGGGGATGACGTACTTCTCTTGCTGCACGGACTATTTGGTGCACTCAGCAATTTTGAGGGCATACTGACCAGGTATGGCCAAAGCTACAACGTAGTTGTTCCTATGTTGCCCATTTATGAAATGCCACTCAGGCAACTGGGACTAAAGGGCCTTGTCAAACATGTCGATGGTTTTGTAAGGGACATGGGTTATGAAAAAGTCAATGTGCTGGGAAATTCCCTCGGAGGCCATATAGCCCTGTTGTACGGACTTGAATCCCCGGATAAGACCAATTCCATTGTTTTAACTGGCAGCTCCGGTTTGTTTGAAAGTGCCATGGGTTCCACTTTTCCCAAGCGCGGCAACTACGAGTTTATCAAAAAGAAAACAGAGGCCACTTTTTACGACCCTAAGGTAGCCACCAAAGAACTGGTCGATGAAGTTTTTGAGATTGTAAACAGCCGTAACAAGGCCATTCGAATCATTGCCATTGCAAAATCTGCTGTTAGAAATAACCTCGGGGATAAACTCCACCACATAAAGGCTCCGACTTGCCTGATTTGGGGAAAACAGGATACCATTACACCTCCTTTTGTGGGTGAAAAATTTAATGAACTGATCATCAATTCAGAACTCCACTTCATTGATAAATGTGGCCATGCGCCCATGATGGAGCACCCTGAAAAATTCAATGAAATACTGGAGAATTTTCTCGAAAAAATCAAGGTATCCTGACCTTTTCGGTTTATCGACCAATTTTGCACCTATCAATTTTTCCGCAATTATTTTAATGTGACATTCGTTCTTAAAAATTGAGTGTTAATTCATTAATACGCTAAGCTGACTGGCAAGATTCAATAATCCATGAGCAAGCAATCATTAAATATACTCATTTTTTTAGTGTCTATCCTCATCCTGGTAGGTGTGGCTAATATTTTCTTCATATTGCAGAAGGACCGGCACATTATGACTCCTGCAGATAAGACCGAAACAGAAAATTATGAAGAGTATAATGCCGGGGAGTTGGAAGAAGATCAGGATACCCCTTTAGAACCCCGGGAGGAAAAACAGGAAACCGGGCAGACTGGAGTACAGGATAAACCTACTACCACAAAAGAATCTGAAGCTGATTCTAAAAAGGATGATGATTCCGCCGAGACCGAAAAGGCAGTATCACCTTCTGCAAGACAAACCGAAATTGATATTGAGTATTGGTTGGAGCGTTCCATTCCCCTGACCTTCGAATCACGAACTGAAACTTCAAGAGATGTGCGCAAGCAATATGAGCACGTCATAGCGGAGTTGGAAAATGTACGAGAACTCCTCAAAAAAGGGGAACACAATCAGGCTATGGCCAAGTTGCGCCCAATGATGTGGGACAGGTCAAACATTTATAGAGAGGATGCCGAGTGGTACTACATTCTGGCTTTGATTACAGCAGGTAATAAAAACACCGCCATTGAACAGTTAAACAGGCTATTGAGAGACAACATCCACCTGTACTATTTTCTCGGAAGGGAACTTCATGAAGAATTGGTACCAATAAGAGACCTCATTCAAAGACAAGTCAGATCAAGTGGGGACAGGGCTGCAGACGGTTTCTAATTATTATCGCGGTATGGGTATATTGTCCCCGCTTTCCGTTTCTACACCTCCCTTATCCCTTAATACCATCCAAACCATCCAGATCAATCCAACTGGTATGAGTATCATCGACAGTAGAATTACTGAGTGAAAACTTAATATTCCCGGTAAGAACATCAGAAAAAAGAGTAGAGAAGATATCAACATCACTTTTCCTATCAAACCCATGGCGCAATTTTGGTTTGATAACAGCCTGTTTCACAAAAAGGTTCTTACTGTAATTCTTTCATTTACAGATTGCTATGAAAATATATGGATTTTTTCCCAATCAGAGTAGGTGTTCTGAGGGAATCCATAGTAACTTTTCAAAATCTTTTACCCGGTGGTCTGTGATTTCAATATTTTCAGCTTCTAGTCGCTGTTGCATTACGCCCTCTCCCGGAAAATGTGCCCTTCCGCTTAGTTCACCTTTTCTGTTAACTACCCGATGTGCGGGAATATCAAGTCCTGATTTGTGGCTCTGATTAAGAGCCCACCCCACCATACGAGCGGAACCCAGGGCTAAAAAGTCAGCTATCAACCCATAGGTCGTTACTCTGCCCGGTGGAATTTGTTCTACCACAGCATAGACCCTTTCGTAAAAGTGCATAAGTAACTGCTAAATCAATCAATGATGTAATAGGTTGGTGCTTCCGGTCCAACGGGCATTCCAAGCCCAAATACCCAGAGGAAGAACAGCAACATCCAACCCAGGAAAAAGAATATGGAATAGGGCAGCATCATACTGATAATGGTACCAATTCCCAGGTCTTTGTCGTACTTATTGGCAAAGGCGAGAATCAGACCGAAATAACTCATCATGGGTGTGATAATATTCGTCACAGAACCCCCTATCCGATATGCCGCCTGAATTACCTCCGGACTGTATCCAATCAACATAAGCATCGGTACAAAAATAGGAGCTGTTACTGCCCACTGTGCTGATGCGGAACCCAACATCAAGTTCACTGAACCGGAAATAAGTATAAAACCTATGAAAACTTCCGGTCCCGTAAGGCCGATATCTGTCAAAAATTCCGCTCCCTTCACAGCGAAGATCTGACCGAGGTTACTCCATCCAAAAAATGCCACAAACTGGGCAGCAAAGAAAACGATCACAATGTAAAGACCCAATGTGGACATCGCATTGGCCATCCCATCAATAATGTCTCTGTCATTTTTCATGGTTCCGGCAAATCGACCATAGACAAAGCCGGGAATCAGAAAGAAGATGAAAATAAACGCCACTATCCCTCTGAAAAATGGTGAATTCAAGGTTTCGCCCGTCTCCGGGTTTCGAAGCACCCCATTTTCAGGAATGATGGTCAATGCGAGCAGACCCAGCATAATCACCAATGTAATACCGGTAATGATCAGTGCTTTTATTTCCTTTTTCGTCAATGGATTCATGATCGACTGGTCAGAGAGATCTTCCATTGCTATAGATGGATCGTATTTGCCCAATTTGGGTTCCACGATGTAAAGTGTTACAAAAGTTCCCACGAGCGTTATCATGAAAGTACTTATCAACATGAAGTAGTAGTTGACCGCTGCATGCACTTCGTAATCCGGGTCGATAATGTTGGCAGCTTCCTGCGTGAGACCGGCCAAAAGCGGATCGATGGTTCCTATTAAAATGTTGGCACTGTATCCACCTGATACACAGGCAAATCCACAGGCCAACCCAGCTAGCGGATGTCTTCCCATGGAGTAAAAAATTACGGCGGCCAGGGGAACCAGCACCACATATCCCATCTCCGAGGCGGTATTGGAAACCACGGCTGCAAAACATATGGCGATGGTAACCAGGTTTTTGGGAGTCATAACAAATCTGGAAACAGGGTTCAAAATCTTTTTAATCCAGTAGATGATATACCGGAATGGGAGCAGGATGTAATTTACAAGAACCAAAAACCCATTTTTTTTCTCAAACGGGTAGAACCTAAACTCATACTCCTTTATACTCGGCTTAAACGAGGCTGCTTTCAATACCAACCCCCTAATGCAGGCTGAAATTAAGCCAGATCGTTCTGAGACTCCCACACCGAGCAATGCAACCAATACCACACCCAGCGGAGCAAATCCCGTGAAGTTGGGAACCAGGTTTTCCACTATCATCCGAAAACCCTCAGCATTTAAAAGACTTACAGCTTCAATTATTCCGTCTTCAGCCCTTCCTGGAGCGCCCTCAGGTCTGGGGTCTTCAGCGTTCCAGTCCAACCACTCTGCCAATCCACTTATCAGGATGACACCGAGGGCAAAAAGTGCAAATAAAGTCACCGGATGCGGCAGCAAATTCCCCAACCACTCTACAAAATCCAGAAACCGCGTAAATAAAGTGGTTTTCTTTGGTTCACCTACTACCGGTTGCTGATCCTTTTCCTTCTCTTCCATAAATTCGGTCCGTTTACTTGTTTTCAATTCATGAGGTTAATTGCCTAATCTGTCATTAGATGCGCATCCCCGCATGAAAAAATGCTAAATTATAAAAATCCACTGAAATTGGACTGTGTTAACTGACTTGAGAGCTGTGGAAAAGACGGGCATCAATGTTAAATAGTGTTAAACCCTCATTAATATTGGACAAATGACCATTATACCTAAACAAAAGGGTAGGCAATTCTTTAATAAAATACTTGTTCCTGTGGTTGAAGGACTTTGTAATCTTGTATTGAATAAGTAAAAATGATTGGACAATTACTTCGGTTTCCGCGATTACTATTTCTGATTTTCATACTCGGAATAGGTCAGGCTCTTTTTTCCCAAAGTGAAAGTGAGATAACCGGGCAGATAGTAGATGCAAGCACCGGTGATCCGGTCGATTTTAGCAGCGTTTCTGTACTTCAAAAAACCGATAGCAGCTTAATAACAGGTGTTACTACAGATTTTGAGGGAAATTTTGAACTCTCTATTCCAGCTAATGAAGACTATCTGCTCAGGGTGTCTTTTCTGGGTTATCAGACACTATACTTTACTGTCACAGCCGCACCGGAAGGGGTAGATTTGGGTGAAATTGAACTTGCAGAGGCGGCTGAAACCCTTGCTGAAATTTCGGTTGAAGCAGCTGCATTGATGTTCCGGTCCGAAATTGACAAACGTACTTACGATGTGGCAAATACCATAGCAGCAGATGGAGGAACCGCCATTCAATTGCTGGAAACCCTTCCCTCTATTCAGGTCGATGAGGAAGGGCAAATAAATCTCCGCGGCAGTTCCAATCTCCTAATTTATATCAACGGCCGTCCCACCAACCTCACCGCTGACGATACAGAATCCATTCTGGAACAATACCCTGCCAATGCCATCCAAACTGTGGAGATAATTACCAACCCTGCAGCGAGATTTGATGCAGAGGGGGTAGGTGGTATCATCAATATCATTCTCAATGAATCAGAACTCTACGGGCTGAACGGACAGGTGAATGTAGGCGCCGGAACAGGAAATAAATACAATGCCGGTTTCAATCTCAACTACAGAAACAATGGCTGGAATTTCAGCATGGGTTACAACTTTCAATACAGAGAGCGTTGGGAGTACAGCGAGAGTTGGCGGGAGAGTTTCAGGGGAAATATCTCCCCCATACTCGATCAGGAATACGACACCGAAAACTGGGATCGCACACATCTGATAAGACCCGGCATTGAGTACCAATTCAACGAGAATACAAGCCTCAATTTCTTTTCCTCCATCAATCATCGATCCAGAGATAGAGAGCGACTTTACCAGATAAGGAGTCTGGATGCTTCTGAGCAGCAGGACAGTGCCTACATCCGCTTTTTGGAAGAAGACCAATCCAGAATTAGTTTGGAAGGCGGTCTGGCTTTTCAAACCAACTTAGGGAGAGAAGGTTACGAGCTAAGCCTGATGGCAACACACTCCTATTCTGATCAGGACCGAATAGAGTATTTTGACCAGGAATTCAGGGATGACAATGACTTACCGGTACCCTCCAAGAGAGAATTGCAGACCTATGAGCGCCCTGTAGAAAGAGATTTAACTCTTTTACAAGCAGATTTTTCCATGCCTTTATGGGACTTTAATTTTGAAGTCGGTTGGAAATCCACATTATCCAGTGAGTTCAGAGAGCAAATTTTCGAGGACTACGATTTCGACAATGAAAAGTTTGAGCAAAACGACCTTCTCACCGACCAGTTTTACTTTGATGAGGATGTTCACGCAGCTTATCTCATTTTGAGTGGTAATTCAGGACCCTGGGGCTATCAGGCGGGACTGAGGGCTGAGTACACTGCTACAGAGTCATTTCAACCCCGGATAGATTCCGTTCATGTAAACAATTACTTCGACCTTTTTCCATCCTTTTTTCTCACTTATGAGCTGGCAGAAAATACCATTATACAAGGAAGTTACAGCAGACGGATAAGCAGGCCGAATATGTGGAGACTCATGCCCTTTCTCAATGCTCAGGACTTGCTCAACCTCAGATTGGGAAATCCTTATTTACAACCTCAGTACACCGACAATTATGAACTGTCCTTCGATAAAATGTGGGATGATTTTTTCCTGACTGCTTCTGTATTTCATCGCCATGCAGAAAACACTTTCACCCGGGTTTATGAGCTTTTCCAGGACAGGTCGTCAGTGGTAACATGGGCCAATGCCGATACCCGGAGAAATTCCGGTATGGAGGTAGTTAAACAGTTATTCCTCGACTCCAATACCGATATCTCATTAACCAGCAGCGCATTTTACAGCAGAATAACTGGAGAGGACAGCGAGGGCCGCTACTCCAACTCCAGATTCTCATGGACGCTCAACCTGATGGGCAATACCAGAATTCGCGATTGGTTTTCCTTCCAGTTGATCGCCAATTACCGGGGACCTATCGTAATTCCACAGGGAACCATTGACCCCAGGTTTTCCGTCAACATTGGAATGCGACGAGAGGTGTTTAACCGAAATGCTACCGTAAGTCTGAGTTTGTCGGATGTTTTCAACACTCAAAACTTTACGCTCAACACCCAAAGTGCAAACTTTGACCAGCGTCGGTATTTTGAAAGAGAGAGCCGGGTGTTAAACCTGTCCCTTACCTGGCGTTTTAGGGGTTATCAGGACAGGCAGGAGAGGAGACAGCCCGACATGGATGGAGGTCAGGACGCAGTATTTTAACCAGCAGCTAAGCGTAAATTTATTTCCCCTGCTTTAATTTCCCGGTAACACACGACCGCTTCCTATGACAGGCCCTCCAATTTCATCAGGTTCATTGTAGTAATAGACATTGCCTCTGCCGTGAATTTCTGCAAACAACTCCTCGACGGGAAAGACGTGAAAATCACCGGTGCTGTTGTGGTGTAAATGCATTCTGTTGGCGATAAGTTCTTCGGCATAGACAAATCCGGAACCGAAGTGATAGATGTAAAGAAAGTCCACATTGCCAGATAGATACAAATCCGGGGATCCTTTTTCCAGTAAAAACCTCAAGCTATCAATTTGTCCGTCGATGAATAAATCCCTGCCCGATCTGTGACCCTCCACTTCCAGATAGGGGAGTTTCCAGTTTTCTACTTTGAGATCACCGTGGCTGAAGAAATCAATTTTGCGAAGAAGAGGAGTATGAATTTCTACCTCAGGTCTTTTTTCCATGTTGCGCAACCACCGGCATTGATTCAAATCGCTAATGATTATTTCTCCCGATCCATCGCTCTGGTAATCAACCGAGATATGTTCAATAACATTGGTACCCGCCCGGATAATGGCTTTTTCATCTTCTGATTGTACCAGTCGCAAGTCGATATAGTCGTAAATGGTTATTTTATCAAAGGGTCCAATTTCGATCTCCAGTTCATCAAGGGGGCCTGTGGAATTAAAACACTTGTCTGCATTACAAGAGGAAAAAATCAGGGCAGCAATCATCAGTGCCAGTGAAGCCTTCGGGTTTTTCAACATACTCATTTGACGTTAATTGTGTAGCCCAATCCTACATCTAAGAAATTGGCCTTGAAGTAGTTCGAAAAAATCCCGATGTGGTAGAAAAAATCGGGTCTGAATTGCCTCCTGAAAGCAAAGCGATGATATACCCCAGCTGTGGGACCGGAATAACTCACTGCGGTGTATCCCTTTGTCAATACAATACTGGACTCACCAAATCGCATTCCCACTCCACCAAAAATTCCAAGTTGGAAGTTGTCGATGCGCGAGGGAGTCTTTGATTGCCTAATCTCCAGGTCTCTGCGGTTGGCAGCATTGTACACCAGATCGGTGCCCACTGTTGCATAAAATTTACGGCTGAATCGGCGGTTGAAATGGAAGTTGAGCGTGCCAACTCCGAATTGGGAATTAGAATTCATGTGGGGCGATCGGAGTGAGCCGGTAGCCATGACAGCCCATTCTGTCTTGGGTATGTATCTGTACCTTATTTCTGCCGCTCTGTGATCTCTGTTGAAAACCCTGCTCAGACCCAATGATGCCATGTAGTAATTTATACCTGTATTGGGTTTGAGGTAGGAACCATTTGAGAAGTGATTGAACTGTACACCCAGCGACATATCCCAATTGTCATTGAGTCGATATCCGTATTTAAGCATCAACTGAACAAAAACATTCAATTTGGTACTAATGGCAAGGTTCCTATGGTTTTCCACGGGATCGAAGGGATTCTCCACATAAGCTGCACCCCCGGCCATCCTGAAATTGATAGTGTGACCCTGGGAAAACCTCAACACCGGGAGGTTAAAAAAAGTGGATAGTGAAATTGAATTTCCCACTTTTCTACTGTCACCGTGATGTGCTATTATAGCTGAAAAACCGTAGGAAGGATAGTTGTATATGTCGTGCCATCGATGACTGCCATCCACCCTTTTTTCATAATTGAGCTCCAATGAATGGTGCATCCCGGTATTGAGGTACTTTAACTCCTCCTTGTGGGTGATTAAAAGTCCTGAACCAACTCGTATTCCCAAAGCCCATTCTTGTTTGTCAGTATAGACAGGGTCTGTGGATTGAGATTTCAACTCCCGGCTGTCCGGCAGAAAAAATACCAATACCACAAGTAATATACAGGTCCTTATCATTGAAAATTATTTATACCTCAGTCTCTCTGCTATAATACCAGGACCGGGTTTATTATCATTACAACACGAATAAAAACTCTCTAACACAGTTAACTTTATTCTATAGGGAAAAAATCTACCGGGACTCAAAGTTAACCAAAGCTATATGACATGCCTGAAATTTTGTCGAGGTAATGGATGATTTTGTCTAAAAAATTAGGAGCCTTAATGCAATATCCCCCGACAATGTAAAATGAAAGCAATAAAATCATTATCTTGCAGCAACTAAATCCATCTAACTTCTTAAAATAGCCTTATGAAAAAAAGTTTACTGATTCCTGCACTTACTTTTATGATGTCTTTTGGCTTGTATTACTCGGATGACTCACAGATGATGATCTGTGGTGATGGGATTCTCAAGTCGCAAATGGAGAGAAATTATCCCGGATACCTCGATGTGGTACAAAAAACTTTTGAAGATGCCAAATCTAGAGCCATTCAACCCTATCGCGGTCAGGATATCTATACCATCCCGGTTGTTGAGCATATTGTGTGGAAAGAAGAAGAAGAGAATCTTCATGACTCTATTGTCTTCAACCAGATAGAAACCCTCAATGAAGATTTCAGGCGCATGAATGCCGATGCTGATAATATTCGTTCCATTTTTGCCGACAGAGTTGGCGATCCCGGGATTGAGTTTGAATTAGTTGCCATAGAACGTGTACAGACCAATGCCGAATTCACTCCCACGCTGACGGGATTGCCCGACCAGGTTAAAGATTCTATCCAGGGTAGTGTAGCCTGGGACACGGAGCATCATATGAATATTTGGGTTTGCAAGTTGCAGCCTCTTGAGGTGTTTGGAATTCCCTTTGGCCAGGTTTTAGGTTACGCCTATCCCCCGGCTGGGTTGGACAACTGGCCGGAAGGATCTTCTGCGCCCGATCCCGCTTTCGATGGGGTGGTGGTGGATTACCGGATTTTTGGAAGAAACAATGAACTTACGATTGATCCCGGTATTGGCGAGCCCGTCAGTGGCTACGGTCGAACTGCCACTCATGAAGTGGGTCACTATCTCGGCCTCCGCCATATATGGGGGGATGTTCTTTTGGGTGATGGATGTTCAGAAGACGATGGAGTGGAAGATACTCCCAATCAGGCGAGCTCCTCTGAATGGAGTTGCGATACTACCAGGAATACTTGCATCGACACGCTGGAAAACCTGCCGGATATGATTGAAAATTATATGGACTATTCGGATGAGCGCTGCATGAACAGCTTTACTCTTGGACAAATAGCTATTATGCGGGCTGTAATGGAAGGCCCCCGCAGCGGATTGCTTGAAGAACCCACCTCTACAGAGGAAATACCGACTGCAAGTCCCAACTTCAGGCTGTTTCCAAACCCGGTTAGCTTCAACGAGGTAAATCTCGCTATCGGAGGATCCTCGCATCAACATCTTCGACTTCAGGTTTTTGACAGCATGGGTCGGTTGATAAAGGATAGATCTGATCTTTCTGAAATGCAATCCATCGACCTTGCAAATCAAAGCAGGGGGATGTACTTATTCAGAATCTCGAATCGTAAAACGGGTGAGTTACTCGGGGTTGAAAAACTTGTATTACAGCGCTGATTAAATCAGTGAGCAGGTTTTCAGCCTCTGGAGTGCTGTTGGATAAAATCAATTGAGATTCGGTTGAATTCAGCCGGCTGATCTACATTGCAAACGTGACCACTATCGGTGATTACACTCAAAATGGAGTGATTGTGTTTTTGGACCAGCGTTTTTACGGAGGGTAAAAACATATAATCCTCATCGCCCATAAGGTAAAGAACAGGTATCCGCAGTTCTCGCTCCCTGAAGTATTTCATAATGGGATTGATGTTGGTGGTAATGCGGATCCAACGCAGGAATTCCTTTTGGTAGAGTTTCTTGGCTTCTCGAACAAACAGGTTCCTGGACTCTGAGTGTCTCTTTTTTGGCAATAGAATCCAGGCGTATATGCGGTAGATCCAGATGAATGGAACGAAGTGCTTAATCTGACGTGCAATCCAAAGCAAAAAACGAGACCTGGTATTGAATCGAATGATGGCACCACCCATTACCATTGAATTTACCCGTTCAGGGTACAACTCGCCAATAACACGGATAATAATAGTGCCCAGCGATATTCCCACAAAGTGAGCTTTCTCAATTCCGTGGTGGTCCAATACATCGATCACATCCTGGCTCACTTCGCGAAAAGTGTAGCGTTTTTTGTTGGTCCACTCCGTAAAAACATCCGCGGATTTACCGTGTCCCCTGAGATCAACCAGCAAAATATTGAAATTGTCGCGGTAGGCCCGCAATTGCTTAAACCAAATTGCAGAACTTCCTCCGGCACCGTGTACCAGAACCACCCAGGGGTATTCTTCACCCTTGTAGTAGGTTTTGTTGTACAGTAGTTTTCTATCGACCTGGTTCATAATTTTTCAGTCCTGCATGGTGATATTAATATC